>DATFGW010000072.1:0-15829 GCA_035249045.1 Gemmatimonadaceae bacterium
CGTCGCTCGGTTTCCTCGCTGGTGGTGATGGTCCGAACCACCTCGACCAGTTTCATCAGTGGCACCGGATTGAAGAAGTGCAGGCCGATCATGCGATCCGGGCGTCCGCTGGCAGTCGCCATGGCGATGATCGTCAGGCTCGAAGTGTTCGAGGCGAAGATCGCCTCCTTGCCGGCGATTTTGTCGAGCTCGGACCACAGGGCGTTCTTGACCGTGAGATCTTCGACCACCGCTTCTATGAAGATGTCCGAGTCCGCCAGATCGGCGAGCTTCGTCGCGAAACGAAGATTGCCGAGGGTCTTGTCACGCTCATCGACGGTGACTTTGCCGCGCTCGATTCCTTTGCTAAGAGTCTTCTCGATCGACTGCCGGGACTTCGCGCAAAGTTCTTCGGACATCTCGCGCACGACGGTCGGGAGTCCGGCCGCCGCGCAAACCTGCGCTATGCCGCTGCCCATCAGACCGCCACCGATCACTCCTACTTTTTTGATTGTTGCCATCGAGCCTGCGACCTCGAGCGAAATCGCTCTTAATCTATCGTCCGGTGATGCGACCTCGCGAAGAGATGGCTCCCAGCAGCCCGGGGCGATCGAAGTCGCCGTGCTCGAGGCGGTCGAGGATTTGTTCGAGTGCGAGCTGGACGCTGCTCAGCACGCTGCGGTGTGATCGGGCAAATCGGTAAGCGATTGCCGATCCACCGGCGAATGGCAGAACCGCTGAGCCGGCCGCGATGATGAGAGGAAGGTGCGCGACCACGAGCGCCAGGCCGAGCACTCCGCCGGCCGCCGCGCCAAGGGTCGCGAGCACGCTACTGGCTCCGACGCGCCGCGCGCGACTGGCGTGGATGTCGGCGTCGAGTCGCACTACCACCCGCGAGGCATCGACTGCAAGGACGGTCGCCGAGACCTGGGTCGCATCCATTAGATAGAAGCCGCGGCCGCTGACGTTCACAGTACGGCGCAATTTTCCGAACAGCCCGCGCTGCGGCTCCCAGGTGATCCGGTCATTGAACCGGCGTTGGACCTGGAGACACTCCTCACGTAGCATCCACGCGTCGAGGGTGGCGAGTATGTCACGCGCGTTTCCTGGAACCGTGCGGGTGGCCGTCGCGAATCCGGCGCCGGCGATCTGCGCGACGAGACCGCGCTCCTCGGGGACGTTGATGCGGGTTCGCTCTTCCGCCAGTGCCTGCTTGATGGTGGCTGGATTCAACCCGACTTCGTTCCCGATATCGAGGAGCTGGCCCTCGCTGATCAAATCCGCCGATTCGGGAAGCGCGCTCGCGCCCTGGAGCTCGGCGGCGCGAGCGAGCACGCGCTCCAGCGCCTGTCGATCGAGCAGTGTCTGGCGCGGTGCGACTGGGGCCGGCACCGGCGGCTTCTCATCGGATGCTGCCATGCCGAATTATATCGGCTTAAATCCCTCCGAGGACCACGTCAAGCTGGCGGCTCAGGGCGTCACGAATGGTGTCGGGGATCGAGAATGCCGAAATGAACGCCGACTGCACGTTCGATCCAGTCGGTCGATTCACCGAGCTCAGATAGTAGCGCATGTATCCGTCGAGAATCTCCGGTGCAACCTTCTGGAGAAGCATGGCACCGCCGCGAACCGCCGCGGCGCTCTGGTAGCGGTCGCCGACGCCGGTGCGCCGCTGCTCGGGGGTGATGTTGTCGGTGACGGCGGTATTGGCGATGCCGCCGACTGCCTCATGGGCGAAGACGTAGATTGCTTCGACAGCGTCGTTTGGGCGCTCGGGGAAGGTGACCGTGATGATGTTCGACTGACTGCCATTGGTCTGCGACCTTCCCTCGCCATCGAGGGGCAGCGATAGAAGCATCGTGCCCTGACCCTGCTGGGTGTTGTTGAGGAATCCCTGCATTCGCGGGCGATAGGTGCGCTGCCAGAGCGTATCGACGAGATCGAGCACGTTGCTGCGCTCGCGCTGCTGCTGCAGCCAGTACGAATGATAGAACTTGCTGCTCTCGTCGTTGAGCGACTGCACGAACAGTCTCAGCCAATCACGATCGGCCGAGGTCGGGAAGTAGGCGGCGAAGAACGCTATCGCTCCCGCTTGTTCCTGGGAGGACGCAGCGCGCGGATCGCCGTTCGCCCGAATGAAAAGGTCGGCTGCCGCCGCAAGATCGCTCCAGCTGGAGAACGAAAGCGGCACGAACTGGGCGTTGATCAGGCGCGGGTTGGCAGCGAGGCGAGCGCGCAGACGGTCGCGGTTGGCGTCGAGCTGGGTGACGACGTTCGCTCTGTTCTTGAGGACGGTTAGATCGGTGCCGTAGCCGCGCTTGAAGAACGGAACGAAGGTGGTGTCTTCCTGAAGCATCGCAAAGCCGTGCAGCCAGAGATCGACGTGCTCTCTGGTCTTGATCGGCCAGATGATCGATGGGTTGTTGACCTCACCCGCGCCGGCGCCCGTGGTCGGCGTCCCACCGGTGCCACCTCCGACCGAAGCGCACGCCCCAGCGAACGCGATGGTGGACATCAGAGCGAATGTTCTGATCAGCGGCTTCATGAATTCCTCGTTCTCTGCGCCGTGCGCAGTCTATTGAATGGATTCGATAATCAGCGCAATCCCCTGGCCGCCGCCAATGCAGGCGGTGCCGAGTCCGTAGCGCTTTCCCTGGGAGCGCAATGCATGCAGTAGATGGGCCGTTATGCGCGCTCCGGACGCGGCAAGCGGATGGCTGAGCGCGATCGCGCCGCCGTGGATGTTCAGTCTCTCGCGTGGGAGTGCGAGCTCGCGCTCGACGGCGCAGGTCTGGGCGGCGAAGGCCTCGTTCACCTCGATCAGGTCCATGTCGTCCATGGTTAACCCCGCCTTCGCGAGCGCACCCCTGGATGCGGGGACCGGTCCGATTCCCATCACCGCGGGATCAACGCCCGCGACACTCCACGACACCAGTCGGCCGAGCGGACGCAGATTGCGCTCCTTCGCGAACTTCTCGCTGGCGATCACCATCGCGCCCGCACCATCTCCGATGCCGGATGCATTTCCGGCGGTGACGACGCCGCCTTTGCGGAACACCGGCTTCAGCGCTGCAAGCTTCTCGGCGCTGGTATCGGGCCGCATGTGCTCGTCGATGGTCATGTCTTCCGACTTCCCCGTTTTGGGGTTCATCACGGGGACCGGTACGACTTCATCCTTGAAAACGCCGTCATCCCACGCCGCCTTGGAGAGCTGCTGCGATCTGAGGGCATACTCATCGACGCAGCCGCGATCCAGCTTGTAGCGATCGGCAAGATTCTCGGCAGTCTCGGCCATGCCGAGTCCGACGTAGGAATCGGTGAGGCTCTCCCACAGCACGTCTTCCAGCACGGGTGACTTGCCGAGTGGTGTGCCCCAGCGCAGGCCGCGTGTCACGTGCGGCGCCTGGGACATCGACTCAGCGCCGCCGACCAGGCACACCTGCGCGTCGCCGAGGATGATTTCCTGAGCGCCACTGACGACCGATTGAAAACCGGACCCGCAAAGCCGGTTGAGGGTGAGCGCCGATGTTTCCTGGCGGCAGCCCGATTTCAGCGAAACATGGCGGGCGAAGTAGATCGAGTCGTTGGTTGTATAGAGGACGTTACCGAAGATGGTCTGATCGACATCGGTTGCTGCGACCCCCGCGCGCTCGATCGCGCACTTCGATGCGACAACTGCGAGATCGACGGGGGACAGGTTCTTGAGCTTGCCGCCGAAGGTGCCGAACGGGGTACGGACCGCGGAGAGGAAGACGACGCCGGTTGGGTTGGGGGGCATGTTTCAATATACCGAGAGCGGGGTCTTTAACTGCAACTGAACGGGGTCAACAACTGCAACTGAATGGGTGCGAGACGTGAGTGGCGTAGATGCCAGTGATTGGTTCACGACGTCGGGACGTCATCGGTGGCGATCGGGCACAACCAGCTGCTTGTGTCGTCGCACGAGTAGAGACGTCCCGACGTAGTGAACCAAAAACTCGCCACTACACTACTGACGTCTCGCACCCGTTCTGTTGCCGTTAAGTTTTCCGTCCGCAGTTGACGCAGAACTTCCACGCCAAATCCAGCTCCGCCCCGCACCCAGCGCAGTGTTTCGCGGCGAGATTTTGTCCGCAGTGCGGGCAGTACACCGCCTTGCGGCTTTCGGGCAGCGTTCCCCCACAAAACTTGCAGCTCTCGATGACGTCGCTCGCGACACCCGGGACGACAAAGGAGGTAGCGTCGCCGGCCGCGCCGTCGCCGTTGCCACGCCCGGCGTAGCCGCCGGCATTCTGCGCCGGAACCGCGACCCCGAGCTTCTGGAGCGCGTCGGGCGCGAGCGAGATACGCGTTTCGGCGTAATCCCGGAAGGCGCCGACATCCGCGTGCGGAGACTCCATCTCTTTCTTTAGCCGGTCCTGCATCGCCTGGTCCGCGCGAATGTAGCCTTTCTCGCCCGACAAGAGCCGCGTCACCGCTGCCTCGTAGTCCTGATTGGTGTCGATGCCGAGATCGCGACGGTAGTGACGGTAGGGAACGAGAGTGTCGTAGAGCTCCTGAACGGTGAACGGAACGCTCAGGTACTCGGCGTGACCATTTCTGATGTTGTGCACCAGACGCTGGAAGAGTCGGTCTAGGTCGTCCATATGCGCTTAGTCGGCCGGAACGATTGAAGATCAGGGAAGGCCGCGGGTTCGTTCAAGCGGGCCTTGCCGGTTTTGGTTTTCTCCAACCACTCATCGTAACCGGACTGACGTAACCCCCCGGAATTTGATTGTTCCGTCGCGCCGCGTTGGGCGAGAAAGTTGGCGTACTCATTCTGCGGGTGACCGGCGTGACCGCGCACCCAGCGCCACTGCACCTCGTGCGCATCGACCACAGCGGCCGCCTCTTTCCACAGCTCCAGATTCTCCAGGTTCCCACTTTTCCGTTTCCAGCCACGCGCCTTCCACTGCGGTAGCCACTCGGTCATCCCATCGACAATGTATTTCGAATCGCTGGTGAACAACACGCGATACGAGTTGCCGCGCCGTGAAATCTCGCGGAACGCTTCGATGACCGACCGCAGCGCCATTCTATTGTTGGTGGTGGCGGGCTCTGAGATCCAGTAATCGCAGCGCGCAACCTCGTTCGAGCGGGGATGGAGCCACTCGATCAGGCCGCCGGCGCCGCCGGGATTCTCGCCCTCGCGCCCGTTGCCGAGGCAGGACTCATCGGCGTAGATGGCGACGAGATCGCCGGTCTTTGCCTTTGCGCCCTTCAACGCACTACCTCGAAGGTGTCCATCTCATCGAGATACAGCGTGATCTCGTCGCCCGTGGTTGGATGAGTAGCATCGACGGCTTCGCGACCGCTGATCATGCGCAACCGCATCGGCACCACGACGAACTCAGTTCCCCGCCGGTACGCCGCGATCTTGCTGCCGTCGAGGATCGCGCGCTCGAGCGCGTCGTACTCGCTGCTGGTCCACGTCTTCATGCTCTGGATTCTAACGCATCCACTCGGCAACCACCGACGTGAGTACGCGAGTCGCAGTGATGATCTCGTCGACAGGGACGAACTCTTCGGCGGCGTGGGCGAGGGCGATGTCGCCAGGTCCGAAGCAGATCGCTGGAATCCCGGCCTCATTGAGCAGCGCAGCGTCGGTCCATGCCGAGAGTCCTTCAATTCTTACCGGGACGTTCTCGTGCTCCATGGCGGAGCGCAGGCGCTCGACAACCGGCGCGTTGACGGGCACGTCGCTCGGGAGCTGGGTGGTGGTCAGTGTAACCCGCGCGTCGAAGCGGGGGTCGATTGCGCGCACGCGCGCGCAGGCCTGATCGATCTCGCGAAGCGCAGTGTCCGCCGACTCGCCTGGCAGAGTACGGCGCTCGATCGAGAGCTTACACGACTCCGGATAGGTGGACATCCCGACGCCACCGTTGATCGTCGAAGCGTGCAGCGATCCACGACCGAGCAAAGGATGCCGGGCTGCCGATTCGCGGGTGCGCTCCAGACGATCCAGCTCGGCGAGCAGCAGTCCGGCGTGGGTGATGGCGTCGACGCCGATATCGTATCGACTGCCGTGAGCGGCGCGACCAGTGAGCTCGATGTCGATCCAAACGAAGCCACGGTGTGCCGGACAAATCGCGAGACCGGTCGGCTCGGTTACGATGGCGGCATCCGCGCGCACACCTTCGCCGATGAGCGCGCGCATGCCGAGGCTCTCCCATTCTTCGTCAACCGCGGCGGCGACAACGATTCTTCGTCTCGCGGTGGTGGAGACGGAGCCCAGCGCCGCCGCCGCGCACATGGCGGCAATCCCGCCTTTCATGTCAGCGGAGCCGCGGCCGTAAAGGAGATCGCCACGGAGCTCGGCATCGAATGGCGGGTGGACCATTCCTTCGACGCCGACGACGTCGAGGTGGCCATTGAGCATCAGCGCCGGCGCGTTGGTGGGACCGATCGAAGCGACGACGTTAGGGCGGCCGGGAGCCACTTCCTGCAGTCGAACTTCGAAGCCCCAATCGCGAAGCGTTGACGCCAGCGCCTGCGCGCACACAGCCTCTCCCGGCGCGCCGGGCACCAAGGTGGGGTTTCTGGAATCGATTTGAATCAGTTCGCGGGCGAGCGCGACTGCATCGCCACGCGGAATCGCCACGGCTTACCTTTTCTTCGCCGACTTCGCTGAAACTTTGGCCTTTGGTTTGGTCGCCGCCTTGACCGGCTTCTTGGCTGCCGGCTTCATCGTCGGCTTTTTCGCGGTGGGCTTTTTCGCCGGAGGGGCGTGTTTCACCGGGTGCTTCGCGGGAGCGGCGACGTGCCGAGCGGGTGCGGCGTGAGTCGGGGCGGCATGATTCGAATGGGACGGCTCGACGCGAGAGACCACCGGTTTGGGTGCGGCATGGGCTACAGGAGAGACCGGCTTCTTCTTGGCGTGTGACGCCTCGACCTCACGCATCAGCTTGTCCGCCTCTTCCTGGGTCATCTGACCCCGGCGTACCATATACTGTAGAAGATCGCGGGCGCTCTCGAGCACCAGACTGGTAAGGCCGGCCGCGGCTCCGATCACATCTTTCATTGCCGCTGCCATTTTGCTGCCGGCCTCGAGGCTGATCTCGTGTGCCTTCGCCGCCATCTCGGCGACGGTATCTTTTACGTCGGCGCCGCGGTGACCCGGGCTGCGCTTGGGCGGAACGACTGGGGCGCCGGGGGCGCCGGGGACAACGGCTGGGGCAGGAGCAGGGGCAGGTGCCGTCATGGTAGCAGCTGCGGGCTTATTGCTATCGGACATTTAGCGGGCTCCGGTCAGCGGAAAGGGGTGGTGCTGACGGGTTCATATCACAGAAGTAGGAGTTGACCCACACGGGGGCTCGAACGCGGCTAAGTATATGATTTTTCGTGACTAAAACAAGGTGGGGTCATCCGCGTTCGCGGCAATGGACTTTTAAGCCGATTTGGAACGTGTTCCGGCCCATTAACAAACCACTACAGAAACAGTTAGAGCACAGTCAGTGCCTCTTTCGCTGAAAGTCCTTGATTTGAGCCGAGTGTTGGCCGGACCTCTTTGTTCGATGATACTTGGCGACTTGGGGGCCAACGTCATCAAAGTCGAGCGGCCGGGGGAAGGCGATGAGACCCGTGGTTGGGGACCACCGTTCGATCCCGACGGACAGAGCGCGTATTTCCTTTCCGTCAATCGGAACAAGAAGAGTCTCGCGGCTGACCTCCGAAGATCCGACGACAGGAGGCTGATTCTCGAGCTCCTGGCCGATGCGGACGTCGTGGTCGACAACTTTCGGCCGGGATCGCTCGAACGACTCGGGATCGATCCGGAGAGCGAGCTCGCGAAGCACGGCGAGCTGGTGTGGTGCACGATTTCGGGATTCGGACCAGAGAGCTCGCGCCCCGGCTACGATTACGTGATCCAGGCCGAGTGCGGGTGGATGTCCATCACGGGAGAAGCCGATGGACCGCCGATGAAGATCGGTGTCGCGCTGGCCGACGTCATCGCGGGAAAGGATGCTGCGATCGCCATCCTGGCGGCGGTCGCCGCACGCGCCGGCGGGCCGCTGCCGGTCGAGCAGCGTCGTATTCAGATCTCACTGGCTGACAGCGCGCGCGCATCATTGGTGAACGTCGCGCAGAACGTTCTCGTCTCCGGCAAGGACGCGTTGCGCTGGGGCAATGCGCATCCGAACCTGGTGCCCTACCAGCTCTTCGATGCTGCGGACAGGCCGATCGTGATCGCTGTTGGCACTGATGGGCAGTGGAGCGCGTGCGCCCGTGCGCTCGGTCTCCTGGACATCGCGGATGATGATTCGCTTGCGACCAATGCGGGGCGCGTAGTTCAGCGCGAGCGCCTGGTAGCGATTATCGCCGCGCGTGTGCGCGAAAGGCCGGCGCAGTACTGGATGGATCGTCTGGCTGCGGCCGCCGTTCCATGCGGGGTGATTCGATCGGTGGCGGAGACGCTGCGAAACACGGACGCGGATCCGCGCACGGGAGTGCCGCCGAGCGTGCCTGGACGAGTGAGATTTCCACCGCCAGGGCTCGATGAGCACGGCGCTTCGATCCGAACTATGGGGTGGCGCGCTTTTGGGTGATTACAGATATTATCAGCCGCCTGTTTCCGGGGCTAAGTCCCTCTGATTGTCACTCCTGTGGAGAAGTTATGAAGCGAAACTGGTCATACGTTGTCGGTGCTGTCGCTCTCCTTTTTGCCGCTGCGTGTAGCGACGACAGGACAACGGGGCCGGCTGGCCAGGAAGCTTTTGCGAAGTACGTCTCGATCGGAACGAGCGTCAGCATGGGCGTTCAGTCGGATGGGGTTTACTACGCTACCCAACAGCACGCGTGGCCGGCAATTCTCGCTCACATGGCGTTCGCTCCTTCGTTCACGGAGCCGCTCATTGCAGGTCCCGGCTGCTACTCGCCACTCATCGCGCCGCTTCAGTTCCAGCGCCGTCTGAGTGGCGCGCAGTACCCGAGCGTGAACGCGCAGGACCAGACGTGCGCGTTGCTCGGCGGGGTAACGCTGCCGACCAACAACGTTGCCATCGATGGCGCTACCACATACGCAGCGCTGCGGGTGACACCCGAGACGACCGCAGTGGCGCCGACAAACGTCGAGTCGGATCAGCGGAAGCGGCTGTACAAGGCGGTGCTCTTGCCGAAGAACAGCCAGGTGACCGAGATGATGGCGCAGAAGCCGACGCTGGTGTCGGTCGAGCTTGGCGCGAACGAAGTTCTCCGCAGCGTCACTGGTGGCATTCTCGTGCCGGCAGCGGCGTATCGCCAACCCGACAACACCTTCACGTTCTATCCGATGGCGCTCTGGCAGCCACAGTACGACGCGATCGTGGACAGCGTCGCCAAGACTGGCGCCAAGGCGCTGCTGGTGTCGGTACCGTTGATTCCCAGCCTTGTCGGCGTCTACCCCGGCGACGATTTCTATCAGCAGGCGGCGGCATTTCAGTCGTTCGGCGTGATCATCAATCCCGATTGTCAGGGCAACACCAACCTGATTTACGCGTTCGGGAAAGTCTTCACCGCGCTCGGCAGTCCCAAGCCTTACAACTTCAGCTGCACCAACAATCCGGCGGCTGCCGATTTCATTCTGACTCCCGCCGATACCGCTTTCATCGACAACCTGATTCGTCAGATGAACGATCACATCTCTTCGGCGGCGTCGTCGCACGGCTGGGCGTATCTGGATCTCAATTCTGCGCTGGCTTCTTTCGTGGCGCAGAAGAGTCATTTCAGTCTTCCGGCGTTTCTCGGCTGTACGCGGCCCTTCGGTCAGTACATCAGTCTCGATGGAATCCACCCGTCGGCGGACGGTCAGCAGGAGATCGCGAATGCCGCGGCTGACGCCCTCAACTCGAAGTACGGGTTCGCTATCCCGAAGAACTCGCCGGCGGTTCTGACGCCGGCGCAGCTGTGCCCCTAGCGAAAGGGCGACACTGATTGGGAGGGCGAGGTCACAACCTCGCCCTCTTTGCATCATGAGGTACATCGGAAACAAAACGCGGCTCCTTCCATTCATCCTGCGCACTCTCCAAAGGAGTGGCATCGAACCCGGCTCGGTTCACGATGCATTCGCGGGAACGGCGAGCGTCAGTCGCGCACTGAAGGCGAAAGGCTGGGAAGTGCACTGCAGCGACCTCCTGATGTCGTCCTACGTTTTCCAGCGCGCGTACGTCGTCGCTGACTGCGCCGATCCGGAGCTTCGGGAGCGTGCGGACGAGCTCGCTGCGCTCCCGCCGAGCGAAGGGTTCATCAGCCGGCACTTTTCGCCAGCTGGCGGCGAGACGAGTGCAGGAAGGATGTACTTCACGCCGGCCAACGCGGGGCGAATCGACGCCGCGCGTGAAGAGCTCGAAGCCTGGCGGCGCGGCGGCAGCATCCGGGACGAGACGTACTATGTGCTGCTTGCAGCAATCATCGAAGGCGCCGACCGGGTGGCAAACACCGCCGGAGTCTACGCATCGTACATGAAGAAGTGGCAGCCGAACGCGCGGCGCGCGTTCACCATCGAGATCGAGAATCCAATAAAGGGGCAGAAGCCGGCGCGCGCGCATCTGATGGATGCCATGGAGGCAGCGTCATCGATCGGCGAAATCGATTTGATCTACATCGATCCGCCGTACAATTCGAGACAGTACGTTGCGTACTATCACATCCCTGAGATTCTTGCCCGCGGCTGGGGTTCCGAAGAGCCGGCGATCAGGGGAAAAGTAGGATTGCTCGCGGGGCCCGAGGGCCGGAGTCAGTGGTCGCACGGGCGACGGGTTCAGCGGCTATTCCGGGGGCTGCTCGCGGCTTCGGGGGCTCGGCACGCTCTGGTGAGCTTCAATTCCGAGGGGCATTTGGAGCCCGAGGCCCTTCTTTCGCTATTGGAACAGGCGTCGATTGACGGCAAGGTTGCGCACTTCAGCCAGCGATACCGCCGGTACCGGGCTGACAGCGACAGGGAGGGGAGACATTACCATCGGGATATCGCCCTCGAACACCTCTATATGGTACGGCTTCGATAGGACTTGGTTGCTTCCACGAGTCCTCGATCGTCAGAAGATCGTAACGGTGATAAGGTGTTATCCCGGCTATAGTTGGGTCTATACAGGGACTGGCAAAGGGATTACACTAGGCAGGTGAAGATGACAGCCACACCGCTGCAAAATCAGGGTGCTCAGACGCTGGGCGCTGGAGAAGCGACGCCGGATGGTGCGGCGCCGGGAATCGACGCCGATCAGGAGATCATTTCCAAGGTTTTGGCTGGTAGCAAGGACTCATTCGCCGTCCTCATCACGAGATACAGCGATCCCTTGTACCGACATGCACTTGGAATGACCGGAAGTCCGGATGTGGCGGAAGACATACTCCAAGCGTCTTTTATTAAAGCCTATCAGCATCTCGGCGAAGTTCGGGGGCGTTTTGACGCCTGGGTGTTCCGAATCGTCGCTAACAGCTGCAAGGATTGGCTGAAGAACATTCGGCGGACGCACGTGAGCTACGATGAGGACGATCAGCCCTCGACGTACTCGACGCCGGAAGAAGAGATGGATCGCAACGAGCTGCGTACGGACCTGCAGTTTGCTCTGGCCAGACTCGCTCCCTCGCTGCGTGAAGCGTTCGTGATGAAGCACGTTGAGGGAAGATCGTACGAAGAGATGGCGCTGTTACTTGAAACGACCGTTGGCGCGTTAAAGATGCGAGTGCATCGGGCGCGAGAGGCGCTCCAACAACTGCTCGAGGAGAAGTACGCATGATGCTTGATGACGCTGGTTTTGAGAGAAACGACAAGGCTGTAGGCCGCGAGCCGGCTCAGAGAAAGGATAAGCCCGCTGAGCAGCTATACGACCGAGAGGTTCCCCTTAATGGGATCTCTGGTCACAGCCTGCTTCACGACTGGCTCGATGGCGAAGTCGACGTGATGCGCGCCAGCGAGGCCGAGGGTAAGTCCAAGGTCGAGCTCTGGACCCGCATCAACGCCGAGAGCGAGATGCTTCGCCGCCGTGTGACTCCGGTTGGCGTTCAGCAGCGTATCATGGCGTCGCTGCCCGAGACTCCGGGCACCGATGGCAGCTGGTGGAAGAATCAGACGATCACGCCGGTAGCGGCAGTGGCGATCGGCGTGGCAATCCTCGCGGTCGGCGCCCTGATAATCCAGGCGCTCCGCTAAGAGCCAACTATCTCTCGCGCACAGAAACGCCCGACTCCTTGCAAGTCGGGCGTTTTTTTTGTCCATTTCATCGTGGCAAACGTCACCATGGGCGTAGCTCTTGCAGCGCACGCCTGCTCTGTACCGTTCATCTCTATACTGTATTGTAGAGACCATACCTGATCGGAGGCGTTTCAAGATGAAGAAGACCATCGCTGTAATCGCATTAATCGCCATCCCAGCCCTGGCTTCTGCTCAGGCTGGACTCTCCCGAATCGCGTTCCTCGCCTTGCAGCAGGAGCTCCGCGACCAGGGATGCGGCGTGACGAATGTCGACGGCCGCTACGGCCCGCAGACGCGTCGTGCGATCGCAACCTGCGCCAAGAAGTTCAACTCCGCGAACAACGCGGCCGCGCTGCTCACGGCAATGAACATTGGCTTCGGCCCGAACGACAATCCGCCGACGGGCACGGCAGGCACCGGTCAGTAAGGCGAAGCTCGTTCGAAACTAGATTTCGAAACTGAGCTGGACCGAGGGGGCGAGCGCTGGATCCAGCGGCTCGTCCCCTTCGTCGTCTTCGGCATCGCGACTCGACCAGGAACGCACTCCGTACTTCGAGCAAAGCTTCTCGAAGAACCGCGCGAGCCCTTCCCGATACTTTTCACCCGCGTACGCGCTGTGCGCGTAAGTGTTTCGATATCTCTCGGCGAGATGCGGAAACTCCTGCTCGACGAACGGCAGATAGCGCTTTCGCGCCGCCGACTTGAGCCGCACCGCACATGCGCCGACGTAAGTCGCACCGGCCTCCGATACTCGCTTCACCAGCGCCTCGAGATCCGAGGGATTGTCCGTGATGCCGGGAAGCACCGGCATGCAGTTGATTCCGGCATCGATGCCGGCTTCGCGGAGTCGCGAGAGTGCGCGCACCCTCGATTCAGGGGTCGGCGACCGCGGCTCGATGCGACGGGCGAGCTCTCGATTGAGGGTGATGAGCGAGATATGGATCGAGAGATCCGAGATCCGGTTGATGCGCGAGAGGAGATCAATGTCGCGCGTGATGAGCGGACTCTTGCTGATGATCACGACGCTGAGTCCCGGATGATCGGCGAGCACCTCGAGGATCCCGCGGGTGACGCGATAGCGACGCTCAGCCGGCTGGTAGGGATCGGTGGCGGTGCCGATCACGATCGTTTCGCCATCGAGCAGCTTGAGATGACGGTCGCTGCCGAAGCGCAGGGTGCGACTCAGAACTTCAGGCGCGTTTGGCTTGACGAAGATATTCCGCTCGAAGGCGAGCCAGGGCGGAAGTTTGTTGTAAGCGTCGCCGAGTGCGTCGGTCATCCGCTCGTCGGTGGCGGCGCGCTCCATGACGTAGCGGTGGGTGTACCGAGCGTAGCAGTAGGCGCAGCCGAAGGCGCACCCGATGTAGGGGTTGATGGACCAGAAGCCCATCCCGGTGGTCTCGGGTCCGTTGAGTACGCTCTTGGCGGGAGAGGAGTAGTAGCGAATGTCCTTCTGCTCGCCGATCACGGGCAGCTGTCGGGAGGCGCGGTCGTACTCGGCGCCGAAGAGGCCGGGGTCCTTCGACTTCATAACCCGAAGCTACGCCGAAAATGGCAGCCGGGCAATGGAGCGTCTGGGCTCAACTGCAACTGAACGCGCGGGAGGCGCCAGGTGAGCAGGCATCAGGCGCGAAGGTTACGACTGTGGTACGTACTTTCGGTGCGAAACGCAGTTGCCTTTAGAGTGAATTTCGCAGTAATACGTCCCCCGGTTGTCACCCGACGCCAAGCGCCTGCTCACCTAGCGCCTCCCGCCCGTTCAGTTGCAGTTAATTCCTCCACCCCACCACGACTCCACTTCGAGCCGGCCCCACAAAAAAGTGAGAGTAGCTCGAATCGCGCGCGATTCTGATCGTGTGGATCGCGGCGAGGCCTCCGAAGATCAGGGAGACCTGAGTTTTGGAGAGCGACGATGTGCGGGACATGAAGGCGACGTCGCTCACCGCGCCGTTGCGGCCGAGGGTGATGTAGAAGAGGGTGGTGCCGATTCCGCAGGCGAGGATGCCGCGCTCGACAGCTCCGCCGCGGTGGTGCGGGATGTCGAGGATCAGCTCGTCGATGAGGGCCTGGGTGGTGAGACCCGCGGCGGAGAAGAGAAATTGCTGGTGCGGGTACCGCCGACTGTCGATGCCGGAGAAGATTGTCGGGCGGCCGTTGTCGAGGCCGACCGAGGGGTGGAAACCGAGCGCGAGCGATGTCAGCAAGTGGGCACTCTCATGGGCCGCCAGACTAATGGCGGCGCCGAGTGCAAACTTTCCCCAATAGTTGCCGCCGCCGGTCGAGTCGGCGGATGATTGCGCCACCGATCGAGATGAAAGAGCGACGAGCGCGAGGGTCGCCATTGCGGTCGACATCATTGCGCGGCGGCACGTCAAACTTATCTTCCTCGGCAGGTACCCTCCGCGGAGTGTGTGACGATGGCTGATCGGCTATCCGACATTGCGATCCAGCGCGGCCTCGGCAATCTGCCGGGATGGAGCAGGCGCGGAGACGTGATCACCAAAACCTACCAGTTCGCCGACTTCATGAAGGGGATCGATTTCGTGGTCGCGGTTGCGAAAGCCGCCGACGCCGCCGACCACCACCCCGACATCGACATCCGCTACACCAAGATCACGTGCTCGCTGAGCACGCACTCCGAGGGTGGGATCACCGAGAAGGATCTCGCGATGGCGGGGGCGATCGAGGCGGTCAAAGGGAAGGGATAGGCGCCGGAGAACTGCAACGGGACGGGTGCTCGGGGAACTGCAACTGAACGGGTGCGAGACGTCAGTGGCATAGTGGGCAGTGGAGGGTTCACTACGTCGGGACGTTTCTACTCGTGCTATGGCACAGGCAGTTGCCTGTACCTTGAACGGCATCAGTCACGTCCCGACGTCGTGAGCTAAAGACCCGCAACCATGCCACTCACGACTCGCACCCGTTCAGTTGCAGTTAGGATTGCCGATCTCCCCCACCCCGCCTGAGGCTCAACCACCCGAAAATGAACCCGCCGAGAATTTCGCCGGTCAAAACTCCCCACAGCGTGCTCGTCTTGTCGGGCGGGAAGAACGCGCGCGTCGTGTACTGGAGTGCGACCACGGTGGCGGTGGCAACGATCACGATGATGAGGAACTTCGAATTGTGTGCGGGCCGCCGATAGGAATCGTCTGGCTTCCTCGACGGATCTATCATTTCTGTTGCTCCAGTCTGGCCCCGGCATCAATGAGAAGCTTTGCCAGGATCGATCGGTGACACTGCGAAGGGTTCTGGCAGTAGCAGCCGATCGACAGGTTGGTCTGGTGTGACATCGCGGCGAGCAGCGCGATCAGCCTCGCTGCGGCCGGCCGCCGCATCTGGACGCGGTAGGCCTTCTCGTACTTGTTCCACCGTTTTTCGGTGAACGGCTCCGACAGCGCCCACGAGACCAAATCGCCGCTCGGGGCGAGCTCGGGGAGCCAGACATCATAGTAGTCTCGCCTGGCGTAATCGTCCTTTTTGACGCCGCGGGGTGGGCGGCGAACGGTTCCGATGCGAAGGCCTTCTCCCGGCTCCCGTGGCGAGCCAAGCCTGACGACGCGGAGGCTCATTCGGGGTGAGCCGCGGCGAGCTTCCTGGGAGCGGTCATCCGCCAGGCATCCCAGAGCAGATCCATGATTTCGTTCCAGTCGACTTCGCGGTCGAGAT
>DATFGW010000073.1:0-42258 GCA_035249045.1 Gemmatimonadaceae bacterium
CAGACCCATTTCGACTTCGCCGCGGTGCCGGTCGCCGATGTAATGGAAGCGGCGCGGCAGATGATTGCTCCACAAGCGGCGGCCAAGGCGATCGATTTCGTCGTCGTCGAATGCCCGCCCGATGCGGTGGTGTGGGCAGACCGCGCCAAGACCGAGCAGGTCTTGCTGAACCTGCTCTCGAATGCCGTCAAGTTCACCGCCGAAGGTTCGGTCACGTTGCGCTGCGATGTGCGAAGCCCCAAACAGATCGCACTATCGGTGCGCGACACCGGGATCGGTATTCCGGACGCGGAGCTGGATCGCGTCTTCGAGCCGTTCGTCCAGGTAGGCCGTGGGTTTACACAGCCCAACGAGGGGACCGGTCTTGGCCTCGCAATAAGTCGTGACCTGGCGCGCGGCATGGGCGGAGACATCACCGCGACCAGCAAGGTGGGCAAAGGATCGACTTTTACGCTACTGCTGCCGCGCCCGACCGAAGAGAACGCCACCGCGGCAGCCTAGCCGGCACCGCTCCGCACCGCTCAGGAACGTCGCGAGCAACCGCTGCTCGATTTCGAGTCAGCGATCGCTCGCGACGAACCCGCCCGGTTGATCAGCTCGCTGGCTTCACCCCGGTGGTCACCCAGTCGACAAGCGTCTGGAATGAGCTTACGACCAGCGAGGTGCTGAAGGTGCAGTGCCCGTACGCGGGCACGACGCGCTGGAGCAGATTCGCCGAACTCCCGGAGCCCGTTGCTGCGCCCAAAAGCGCCTGCTCGTGAAATGCCGGCACCAAGGGGTCGAACATGTTGTGTACGCTCACGACCGGAATCTGCAGGTTACCGTCGGGGACGTAGTTGTGGCCCAGATAGTTAGCGGCGTCCGGCGTGGTGTCGTAGCGCTTCACTCCCGCGTTGGACCCGGCAATCATCGCCCTGATGACCGGCTCTAGCGCCGGCGATGGACTCGCCAGCGTTCCGAAGGCGTACGTTATATCCCGGTTCGCGTACGGCGAATGGTCGTGGGTGCGGCCAAGCACATCGGGCGTGCCCAGGAGCTGATAGTACAACGCGGTCACCAGCGACCCGACCAGTGACTGAAATGCCGGGCTCGATGGATCCCCCAGACTCCCGACCGGCGCGTAGGCTAGCGGGGTTTGCGCGGTGCTGGCGATGGCGAACAAGCCAAGCGTCGCACCCGGATTCCCCGGGGTTGGAGTAATCGCCGCGATCACGCGGGCCTGCACTTCAGCCGGCGTGAGCGGTGGCGATGGGACCCCAATGACGTCGCCGGGCAGAACGTTCGGATAGTAGTAGTCGAACAGTGCGCGGACGTCTCCGACGTATTGCAGCTCGAGCGGAGTTCCGCCAACCATGCCGCACATCGTCAGCACACCGTTGTACTCTGTTGGGAACCGCTCGCCCAGCTCCAGCGCCGAGAGCGCACCGAGCGAGTATCCCGTCACATAACTCCGTCTTGGCGCGGTAGGAAGTTGTGACGCGAGCAGTCCGCGCAGCTGATGGGTCCGCTGCGCCCCGTCCTTTACGGCAAGGCCGTTCTCGGAAAAGCTGGAGTAGGCGAAAGCATAGCCGAGGGCGCCCAGAGCATCGCGAACCGCGAAGAAGTTGTCCTGATTGTCGAGCGAGATCGGGGCGTACGGTTCGGGCGGTCTGATGCCGTGCGCGTAGTAGACCGCATCACCATTCCAGTTGGTGGGGATGTAGAGGGCGTAGAGCGAGCCGGGTCCCGTCTCGCCCTCGACGACCCTTGCCCACGGGCCGGTACCCGGGGTGGTGGTGACCCGGCTCGCGTTGAGACCGGTTGCCGACGGCGCGGTCGGCGATTGGTCGGTGCAGGAAACTACCGTCAGTATAGCGCCGACGATCAGAGGAAGGGTGGTGCGTCGCATGGAGTCCTCGCAGAGAAGGTGAGTTGTGCGACGCCATGCTATCCAACTCAGGTTGGCTGCAACTACGTAATAGTTACGTATTCGATCGACTGAAGTGACGTAGTGAGCTACCCTCCTCCGCCTCGCTGAGAAGCGTCGGCGTCGCTCTCGCGAGTCATCTCTATCATCGTCCGACGAAAGCCGGAGCTCTCGAACAGATGCTGCGCGGAATCGTTTCGCTCCGCGGTGGAGAGCACCACGCGCGGCGCGCCTTTGGCTTTGAGGGCGGACAGGGTCGCCTCGAGGAGCTCTCGCCCCACTCCGTGACCGCGGTGTTCCGGATCAACGACGATGTCGTAAAGCACACCGGCCGGACCCCGCAGAGACATGTAGTCCGTGCCTTCGACTCCCGCGTAGGTGTAGCCGATCGCTTCTCCGCCCTGGTCAGCAACGAGTATCACCACGTTCGGTTTGTCGAGCTGACTGCCAAGGAAAGAGCCGTAACCGGTTTCAGTCTTCGCAGTAGCCGCGAGGAACCGTTGCGGGTCGAAATCGTGGTGCGCTCGCACGAGGAGCGCGCCGAGCTTACCGATCCTGGCGAGATCGGCCGGTGTAGCGCGCCTTATCGTGACCCCCGACAGCGGAGGCATTAACGCGCAATCAGCGGCTGCCGATTCACTCGTCGGCGCGGGTGGGAACGTGACGCGGCGGAGGCGGTCAGACTTCGGCGCGCTGACTCGCCGCGCTGTCCGCGACGGATCGCTCCCGTTTTGGCAACACCCACCCGGGTCGCACGAAATGGCAGGTATATCCGTTCGGGTACTTTTCCAGGTAGTCCTGGTGCTCGGGCTCTGCCTGCCAGAATGGACCCGCTGGTGTGATCTCGGTCACGACCTTGCCTGGCCAAAGACCGGAAGCTTCGACATCAGCAATGGTGTCCTGCGCAACGCGGCGCTGTTCCTCGGTGGTGTAGAAAATCGCCGAGCGATAGCTGGTCCCGATATCGTTGCCCTGACGATTGCGTGTCGTCGGGTCGTGAATCTGAAAGAAGAATTCCAGCAGCTGACGAAAACTGATTCGAGCCGGATCGAAGATGATTTCGATCGCTTCGGCATGGCTGCCATGGTTGCGATAAGTGGCGTTCGGGGCGTCGCCGCCGGTGTAGCCGACACGGGTGCTGATTACGCCCGGGTATCTGCGAATCACGTCCTGCATACCCCAGAAGCAACCACCAGCTAGCACCGCGCGTTCAGTCGATTCGGCCATTTCCAGATCCTCGAGTAATCCACCTGAAATATCACCAATTGCCGTCCTGCGCGGCTATTGTGAAGGTGACAATGGTCGCTGGAGGATCTGGTGCGAATCGGCGTACTCGGCTCGGGACTGATGGGTGGGAAGCTCGGAACGATCTTCGCTCGCGCGGGACACCGCGTTGTGTTCAGTTACTCGCGAAGCGAGCAGAAGCTGGAGGCGCTGGCGAAAGCTGCGGGGAAAAATGCGCGGGCCGGGACGCCCCGAGAAGCGGCGGAGAACAGCGATGTAGTCCTTCTCGCCGTGCACTGGTCCCGCGTAGACGACGTGCTGCGGCAGGCAGGTGGTCTCAAGCGGAAGGTCGTCGTCAGCTGCTCGCTACCGATGAACGCATCCGACACCCGTCTCGTGGTTGCCAACACGTCATCTGGAGCGGAGAAGTTGGCGCAAAAAATTCGCGGCGCCGCCGTCGTGTCGGCGTTCGGCACCGTCCCCAGCGAAGCCCTGTTTGCCGTGTTCGAGCGCCGGCGACGGAAAAAGCGCTCCAGCCTGGTCATATGTGGTGATGATGCAAGGGCGAACAAAATCGCCGCCAGACTCGCGCGCGACGTCGGTTTCGAGCCAACCGATGCCGGACCGCTGCGAATAGCGCGTTATATCGAGCCGTTCACGCTATTGATGGCGCAGCTTGCGTATGAAGGCAGAGGTGGTCCCGCCTTGGCATACCGCGTCGAGCGGTTCAAGGAGATCGAGGAGCGACTCCCGGCCTGACCGGGAATCAGCGGCCGAGCGGACGCGTGAAAATATCTCTGCCGAAGCTGACCAGGCCCGGCTGGCCCGCGTAGCCAAGGTATGGGAGGCCGAAGATGTCCTCCACGCTGCGCAGGAAGGAGTAGTGGTTGTAGGGAACGTCAGTGACCGTTCCGGGCCGGATGAACCGCGACAGGAGTACCGCGCCGGTGCGGCCACCGCCGGGTCCATTGACGCCTGGCTTCGCGGTGTTCGGGCCTGACGGCTGGTTGCAGCAAGCGGACGCATCTATGCTCAACGCTTCGTCGAAGGTGATGACAAGGAGGCCGTCCGCTCGAAATGCGGGCGAATTCATGATTCGCGGCACCCACTCCCTGAGAAACTGGTCGGCAGACTCCAGACTGCCCGGCTCGCCGTTCCTGCACGGACGATCGTGCCCGTCGTGGCAGAGATTGGGGGTAATGAAGGTGTAGTTGGGAGTGGTCGCGACCGACTGCAGCGCCGCGGGAAGTCTGTCGAGCGGAACGACGTTGGTCTGGCAGGACGGCGAATCGATCACGGCGTGGTAGTACATGAACGGGTTGTGCTTCGTCGCGTACTGATCGTTGGGCGTTGCGCCCTCCGTCGAATCGATGCTGCCGATCACGGGGTGCGCACAGGTGGACCGCTCGCGGGCGGGATCTTTCCCCATGTCTTCCATGAACCCGCCCCAGGTGAGGTTCTTCGCCTCGAGCTGATTCGCGATTGTCTTGACGTGAGGGGGATAAACGCAGCCATTCCCGATGGGCTGGCCGTCCGGCGCGATCCCAGTCTCGACGAAGTCGTCGAAGTGCGGGCAGTCGACCTGCACTTTGGGCGTCGGCGCCATGCCGCCGATCATCGCGATGTAATTGCCGAGGCTGTAGTGCGCGATGCCGTAGTATTGACGGAGGAACGCTCCGGCGCGTCGAAGGGTGTCGGCGAAGTAGGGCGCCCTCGGCTTGTCGTTGAAGGTCGTGTCGAACCCCTGGTTCTCGAGCACGATCACGAAGACGTGCTTGATCGGGGGAATTGCGGCGCTTCGTTGCATTGACGCGCATCCGACAGTGAGAACGGGGGCGAGGCCCAGCCACGTCGCGAGCAGAAGCCGATTCGGGGTTCGCATTATTGGCAGCTGAAGGTTCGAGTGGGCGCCTCGATTGTCGAGGCGGCTTGAGACAGCGACCCGCAGCGCATCCATGCTTACGGGGTGGGACGATCGGAGAGCGGGCGACCGGACTCGAACCGGCGACGTCCAGCTTGGGAAGCTGGCATTCTACCAACTGAATTACGCCCGCGATATGCAGGACTTCCGAACGAAACCTACTGCTGCGACGTCGCTTCCAAAAGAGAGGCGCCGGCCGCGCAATTCCGACGCTCCTGCTCGTGTTCGTCGGCTAGGTCGACCTTGGTGATGTCGGGACGGAAGAACAGCGCGATCGTCCAGTCGAGTGCGATGCGTAGCCTGGTATCCCAACGCGGCATCTGGAAAAGGTAGTAAGTCCGTCTCAACCACCACGCGAAAAACTCGGTGATGAAAGTTCCACGCACGTCTGCGCCCGCGCGGGTGTGGCCGAACGCGGCCATCGTCCCGAGGCTGCGAAAGGTGAAAGGCCCGGGACCTTCGTGCATCATGACGGAGTGGATGTTCCGCGCCACCGTCCGCGCTTCGCGGATCGCGTGCTGGGCGAGGGCGGGATACCGTTTGCCGTTCGGATCAGGAATCGACGCGCAGTCGCCGATCGCCCAGATCTCGGGATGACTGACGCTGCGCATGGTTCCGTCGGTGACGATGCGACCGCGCCGGTCGCGCTCCACTGGAATCGCGGCAGCCGCCGGATTGGGAACGATGCCGGCAGCGAGGATGATCGTATCCGATTCGACGACTCCACCCGACCACCTGACAGCGGCGGCGTCGATCGCCGACACCGGCGTCGCGACGTGCACCTCCGCGTGCCGGCGGCGCAAAACCCGCTCGGCGTACGCCGCGAGCTCGGGCGTCGATTCCGGCAGCAGTCGCTTCCCTGCCTCGAAGAGATGGAAATGCATCTCGTCGCGCTTGATGCCGGGATAGAATCGAAGAATATCGTCGGCCAGCGCCGTCAGCTCACCGAGCAGCTCGACGCCGACAAGTCCCCCACCGATCACCACGACGGTGAGCAGCTGACGCCGGCGCTCGGGCCGGGTCTCCACGTCGGCGCGCTCGAAACGCTCGATGAAGTGATTGCGGAGCAGCAGCGCGTCGGCGACGGTCTTGAAGGTGCGGGCGCGCTCGGAACCCGGGATGAGCGAAGTGTTGGTCGTCGCGCCGAGAGCGACGAGGAGTTGGTCGTATTCGACTTCGCGAACATCGCCCTCGGCGGGAATGGCACGAACAACCCGCCGCGAGATGTCAACTTCGCCGACTGTCGCTTCGATGAACCGCGCGCGGCTTAGACACGGACGAATCGGCTGGGCGCAGTGCCTGAAATCGAGCACCCCCGAGCACGCCTCGAACAGGAGCGGAGTGAGCAGGAAGAAGTTGTCGCGGCTGATCAGAACGACCTCGAAGTCGGGCCGCGCCCCGAACCGCTTCTCGAGGTGGCGCGCGGCGGTTAGGCCGCCGACGCCCCCGCCAAGCACTAGGATTCTCGTCGGACGCGTGCGTGACGGGGCTTTCATACCTGCTCGAGCGGCAAGAGAAGACAGAAGGATGTGCCGCGCCCCACTTCAGTGTTCACTTCGATGTCGCCACCAAGAGCCTGGGCGATTTTCTTGCTGATCGCGAGACCGAGGCCTGCACCTTCGGCCGCACCGGGGTCGAAGCGCGTAAACTCCGCAAACAGGGCCGGCAACTTGTCGGCGGGGATGCCCGGTCCATCATCCGCAACGGTGATCTCGATTTCTCGCTCCTGGGAAGTTGTCTGAGTGTAACCGACCGACGTGCGAACATCGATGTGGCCGCCCTGCGGCGTATACTTCACGGCGTTCGAGATCAGGTTGCCAACGACTTGCCTCAACCTGTCGGGATCGGTTTGGATGACCGGCACCTCCGGCTCGAACGTGAGATTCATCTCGAGGTGTTTGGCCCGCGCCTGCGCCAGGAACGCGTCCGCCACTTCGCGAACTTCATCCGCTATGTGCGTTGGCCGCCTGCGGATCTCCAGCTGCCCGGCTTCGGCGCGCGCGATATCGAGCAAGTGCGCGATGAGCTCCAGTGCGTGCCGAATCGAACGCCGCACTCTGCCGATCACCTCACGTTGTGGCTCCGACACATCGGCGATGACTCCGTCCTCCAGTAACTCGAGGTACCCGTCTGCTGCGCCAAGCGGGTTCTTGACGTCGTGGGTGAAACCGCGGACAAGACGTGTGCGACTCTCCGTGACCAGCTCGAGCTCCGCACGACGCTTCTCCGACATCTCGCGTTGGGCGCGCTCACGCTGCAGCAGCTGTTCGCGTTCTTCAGCGGCCTCCTCCAGCTGCAGCGCCAGAGCGCGAAAACGGGCACCGAGCCGCTCTACGAGCAACGCAGCCGCAAGTCCGAGCAACAACAGTCCGGCTATCGACAGGGATACGAAATTTTCCGTAGCACCGATCGTGGAGCGCCGAGCCGCCGTGATGCTGTCGATTCTCGCCGCCAGCGTATCGGATAAGAGCTGGATGGCGACGAAGCCGTCATGTTGCAGGTCCAGAGAGCGAGGAGAGATATCAGGACTGTTCTCGACAACGGAATCGAGGCTTCTGGTCGCGCGCAGCAATCGGGCGGCGTACAGGGTGAGACGAGCGGCACCGGTTTCATCGAGACGCCGCGAATAGTCGAGCAGCTCATGTTCCTCGCGAATGCGACGCTGCCGGGATGCCTCGAACTCCGCTGCGAGAGCCCTGTCTCCCGTCAGAAGAAAGCCACGGCGCTGCGATCCCTGAAGCGCGAGCTCTAGCTGAATGCCGGTAACGCGGAGCCGAGCCGGGTCCGCGAAATTGTTGATCTCGTCTCGCAGCCGGGCGACTCGCCGCTCCGTAAGGTGCGGCAAAAGAATCGCCAGCAGGAGAGCGACGGCAACGAGGATCAGCGGAAGGCGGGTCCCTCGCCGGAGCTGTTCGCGATCACGGCTGGAAAGCGGTGGTGCGCGGACAGCCATGCAGCCCGCGATCTAGAGGCGGCCGCTGCCGACGGCCTGGGCGATGTCGGTCTGGGAAATGACGCCGACGAGCCTTCCCTTCTCTTCCACGAACAGCCGCCGCACGTCCGCGTAGAGCATTTGCTTCGCGGCGTCGCGAGCATCGGCGTCAGCTTCGATCAGGTGCGGCTTTCTCGTCATGATGTCTGCGACCGGGGTGCGCTCGAAAAGATTGGTTCGCGCTCGCGCGTCGTCCTGCTCGCCGCTCGCCTGCAGCACGTCGGTCGCCGAAACTACTCCCATGATCTGGCCGGACGGGCTCACGACGGGCAGTCCGGAGACACGCGAATCCGCGAGTGACCGGACCAGCTGCCCAACTGTTGCGTCCGGCGCAATTGTTTTCACGTCGGTTTGCATCAGATCAGCTACGCGCATTTGCACCTCCGATGGGTTTCGATAGTTGTTCGCTGCTCCAGATCGCTGGAGGAACCAGCAGGATCGGTACACCCGCCTGCCGCATGACTTGCTCCGAGACCGAGCCAATACGCCGGACAGAGTCCGCTCCAAGACCGCGAGTGCCGAGCACAACGAGATCCGACTGATGCTGATCAGCGTACTTCGCTATGGTCGCGGCGACGTCACCCCCAGCGACCGTGACGCCGTCAATGGCGACACTTGCCCAGGTCCCTGCATCTTCGCGCAGTCGACGCACCTCGTCCTCGAGTGGCTCCGGCGTCACACTGTGGGCGTCCCCAGCATGGCGCTGTTGATCGACGAGAAGTGCAGTCAGGTTGGCCGGCTCGCCCGCGGCTGATCCGGCGGATTTTTCCGCGCCACGCAGCGCAGATGCCCACGAGAGTGCGAGCAGGAGCGCGCCGCGCGCTGTTTCTGACAGGTCGACCGGGACGAGGACCCGCTCGAGGGGCAGCGTCATCGGGGCGGAGATGATGAGGCACGGCGCCTCCGCGTTCGTCACGACCCGCATGGCCGTGCTGCCAAGCGGTTCAGCGCCGGTGTGATGTCTACCGAGAACAATCACGTCCGCGCTGACCGTGGTCGCCAAAGAACGAATTTCGCGGGCCGCCTCGCCGCGAACTACGTGGATTCCTGCTTCGCCGGCAGGTACCGAGGCCCGGTGCAGCAAGCGCTCCAGCTCCGCATCGGACCCGCCCTCGCGAGGAACGTCTCTCTGAGGAGCATTGAGGCGAACGACATTTATTACGTGAAGTCGGGCGCCGGCGGCCGTCGCCAGCTCACGCGCACTCTGCAGCACCGCGGATGACATCTCGTCGCGGTCGATCGCAGCAAGTACGACCTTGAGTTGGAGTAGTTTCATGGCGTTTCGCGGTCACCGTTCAGATTTGCCGATCTCTGAGCGATGTGCAAGTGTGAATCCAAAAAGCGACCATGAAGATGGCCTATTCACGGGCCCGCCACACTACCAAAAAAAAGCGGCGCGTAAGCGCCGCTTCAGGATCGTTGTCTGCCAGAGCCACAGGTGAGAATTGAACTCACGACCGCCCGATTACGAATCGGGTGCTCTACCCCTGAGCTACTGTGGCAAGTTTTAGTGCTGAGAAACGGGAATGCCCTGGAGCGGACTCGAACCGCTATGCCTTTCGGCACCACCCCCTCAAGATGGCGTGTCTACCAATTTCACCACCAGGGCAACACTTCTTTCAAACTGGCAGTCGCCGCCGGCTGCACGCCACCAGCTCCAAGCTGCCTTTTTACGGGGCCGACGGGGCTCGAACCCGCGACCTCTCGAGTGACAGTCGAGTGCTCTAACCAAACTGAGCTACGGCCCCAACTCACGAGTCAGGGTCGAAAACCCCTTCCTCACTTCACTTTCGTCCCGGACTGGTTGTCAGTCAGTCCGTCGCACCGCAATCTGTCGGAGCAGTCAGCGCTTCACGCTTCCCGCCTCCCGCTTCCCGCAATAGCCCCAAGGGGAATCGAACCCCTCTCTGCACCGTGAAAGGGTGCCGTCCTAACCGATAGACGATGGGGCCGATCGATCCACCTGTCCGCATCTCGCACGCGCGAAGCGCGGCACTCCATCCATCATAGCGCTAACGGGATTCGAACCCGTGTTTGGGCCTTGAGAGGGCCCCGTCCTAGTCCCCTAGACGATAGCGCCGTTCCAACTGCGAATTGCGAACTAAATTCCGAACTGCGAATTACTTCGGAGTGGCCGTTTTCGCAATTCGTAATGGTTGTTACAGGCCCGGAGGGAATCGAACCCCCAACCGCCGGTTTTGGAGACCGGTGCTCTACCAATTGAGCTACGGACCTACTGAGGCGCAGGTTGCTGCATTGCTGACTGCTGACAACCCATTGCGGACCGCTGACAACTGCAGTCCTGGCTCGCATTCCTCGGTCGTACATTTCGAGGGTGGCTGACGGGAATTGAACCCGCAACCCCCGGAGCCACAGTCCGGTGCTCTAACCAATTGAGCTACAGCCACCATAAAATCAGACCAACCCAACGCCGCTTCACGGGTCGATTTGACCCTGCATCTTAACCGCGTTTTACAGTCGAATCAACTTACTTGGCGCGGTCCATGTATTCGCCGGTATTCGGATTTACGCGGACCTTTTCACCGGTGCTGACGAACTCCGGAACGTTCACCGTAACCCCGTTCTCCAGCTTCGCAGGCTTCGTCGATGCAGTCTTCGTCGCCGTCTTCATCACCGGCGCGGTATCGACGATCTGCAGCACCAGCGAATTCGGCAATTCGATGCCGATCACCCGTCCGTTGTAGTACTCGGCCTGGATCTTCATGCCCGGCTGCATCCACTGCGCGTTGTCGCCGAGCACTTCTTCGTCGATCTCGAGCTGATCGTAGTTCTCGGTGTTCATGAAGTGATACGTATTGCCGCCCTGATACATGAACTCGAGATCGTGGGTCTCCATCGATGCCTTCTCGATCGTATCAGCGGCGCGAAAGCGATGCTCGAAGCTGTTGCCGGTACGCAGGTTCTTCATTTTGGCCTGGACCATCGCGCGGAGGTTTCCGGGCGTGTGGTGTCGAAACTCGACCACGCGGCACGGATCGCCGTTGAACACGAGGACCATTCCACGCCTGATCTGGGTGGCTGGCATTGCCATGTCTGTATTCCTTACTGGGTCTGAAACTGAAGATCGACGCTGGGTGAGCCGCCGGCGTCGATCGAAAGAGGACGTAAACGCAAACAGCCTCGAAACTTAGCCGCGTTTTCCAGCTCGGTCAAGCTGCTCCACAATCGGCTTCAGCGCGCGCCACACGTTGTCGGCGACAATTCGCTCACCCGCCACGTTCGGATGCACGCCATCGGCCTGATTGAGCCGCGGGATGCCGGCGACGCTGTCCAGCAGGAACGGCAGCAACGGCACCTTTTCCTGGCGCGCGACATCTGCGTAGATCGATCGGAAGCTGCGAGTGTAGGCGACTCCATAATTCGGCGGCGCCTCCATCTGGATGAGCGCGATCTTCGCCTCTGGCTGTCTCGCCCGCACCGCCGCGATCAGCTTCTCCAGGTTCGCCTTCGCCGCGGCCGGTGACAGTCCACGCAGCGCGTCGTTGGCACCACCCTCGATCACCACCAGATCCGCCGGAGTGCGCAGCACCCAATCGATGCGTCGCACCGCCCCCGCAGTTGTCTCTCCGGAAAGCCCGGCGTTCACCACCTTTATTGGAACACCTTCGTCACGAGCTTTCTTCTCAATCAGCGACGGAAATGCCTGCTCCGGCGAGAGACCGTACCCTGCGGTCAGGCTGGTGCCGAAAAAAAGCACGACCGGCGTACGTGCCGTGCTCGGCGCAGCCACCGTATCACCCGCCACACCTGCGGGTGATCCCGCATCACTTCCTTCGCTCATGTTATTCTTCGTCTCTCTCGCGTCCCTGACGCTGTTCGTGTTTTCGGAAGAGCCGCACGCGACGCCGAAAACCAGCGCCGAGAGCCACAATGCCCGTCGTGTCTGAGCCGCCCACCAAACCACGTCATCGTACATGCTGATTGCCCGTGAAGTGACGAAAGAATACATGAGCGGCGAGCAGAAGCTTGCGGTGCTCCATGATGTGTCGTTCACCATCCAACAGGGAGCCTTCGTCGCAATCGTCGGACCTTCCGGCAGCGGCAAGACAACCCTGCTCGGCCTTCTCGCAGGTCTTGATACACCAACCCGCGGCACCGTGGTCCTCGACGGCGCCGACCTCACTGCCCTCTCCGAAAATGATCGTGCGCGGTTGCGCGGAGAAAAAGTGGGTTTCGTCTTTCAGACTTTTCAGCTCATTCCAACGCTGACCGCGCTCGAGAACGTCCAGGTCCCGCTCGAGCTCCGCGGCAGCGACGGCGCCGCCGAGCGCGCCAGAGAGCTCATCGAGCGAGTGGGACTTCGCGATCGAGGTCACCACTTCCCGACCCAGCTGTCCGGTGGCGAGCAGCAGCGTGTCGCGATTGCGCGCGCCTTCGCCAACTCACCGCGAATCCTCTTTGCCGACGAGCCCACCGGAAATCTCGACAACGCCACCGGCCACAAGATCTTCGAGCTCCTCCAGTCGCTCAACAGCGACGGCGGATCGACGATCGTGCTCGTAACCCACGATGCGGCGCTCGCCTCTCGCGCATCGCGCACCATCCGGCTGCTCGACGGCGCGGTCGTTGAGGACAGCGGCGCAAACGGCGATCTGCGGTCGTGAGTGGATCTATTCGCGCAAGCGGAGGGCGGGCGTAGCAATGGCGGGCAGCATCTGGAATCTCGCCTGGCGGGAAAGCCGCACCGCGCGCCGCCGGCTTCTCCTCTACATGTCGTCGATCTCGCTTGGCGTCGCGGCGCTGGTCGCGATCGACTCGTTCTCATCGAACATCGTCGATTCGGTCAAGGATCAGTCCCGGGCGTTGATGGGCGGCGACGTTTCGTTCAACTCGTCCAAGCCAATACCGCCGCCGATCGATTCGCTGTTCGATTCACTGAGCCGCCACGGCGTCTCGTTCGCCCGGATGACCACGTTCCCATCGATGGCGGTGGTACCGCGAACCAGCGGAACGCGCTTCGCCCAGGTGCGCGGCGTTACCGACAATTATCCGTTCTACGGGAACATCGTCACCGAGCCGGCCGGCCGCTGGCCGATGTTGCGCCAGGGCGCGTACGCGATCGTCGATCCGGCACTTCTCACATCACTCGATGCGAGAGTCGGCGACACGCTAAAGCTCGGCTTCGGGAGCTTCACCATCGTTGCGTCCATCAAGGACGTGCCCGGAGCGGCCGGCATCGCCGAGATGCTGGGTCCACGGATTTTCATTCCGGCACGCTACATCGCCGAGACGCAGCTGCTCGTCTTCGGCAGCACCGCCGAGCGAACCGTGCTCGCGAAACTTCCCGCCGGAACCGATCCCGACAAGTACGTCAAGCCGTTCAAGAAGCGGGTCGACGCTCAGCAGGTGCGAATGCGCACCGTGACCCAGACCGAGATGGCCACCGCTGATGCGATCGAGAATCTCTCGGATTTCATCGGCATCGTCGGGCTAGTCGCCCTCCTGCTCGGCGGGATCGGCGTCGCGAGCGGCGTGCGCGCCTTCGTCGCCCGCAAGATCGACATCGTCGCCGTGCTGCGGTGCCTTGGCGCATCCAGCGGCCAGGTGATGGCGATCTACGTCGTCCAGGCGGCCGCGATGGGACTGATCGGTGCTGCGGCCGGCGTGCTGCTCGGCGTGGCAGTTCAGTTCGCGCTGCCGAAAGTGCTTACCGGCTTCCTGCCCATCGACGTCCGCGTCTCGTTCGTACCTTCCGCCGCGCTCGACGGGCTCGCCGTGGGCGGATGGATTGCGTTGGTGTTCGCGCTTCGTCCGCTGCTCGCGTTGCGGAACATCTCGCCGCTCCAGACCCTGCGCCGCGATACCGATGCCGAGGTGTTGCGGATGCGCTGGAGCGATGCACCGCGACTGGCGATCAACGCGGCGCTGGTGCTCAGCGTCATCACGATCGCGCTCGCGCGG
Source organism: Gemmatimonadaceae bacterium (assembly GCA_035249045.1). Taxonomy (GTDB): domain Bacteria; phylum Gemmatimonadota; class Gemmatimonadetes; order Gemmatimonadales; family Gemmatimonadaceae; genus UBA4720. The sequence goes on from DATFGW010000073.1 coordinate 13,966, forward strand.
GCGAGGACGGTGAAGCAGGCGATGGGCATGAGCGTGGCGACGGGCGTCGCGATCGCCGCGCTAGTGGCGAGCGCAGCGCTGTTGTCGTGGGCCGCTCGAAAAGGGCTGCGAAAGCGCTGGCCGTACGTCATGAGGCAGGGCGTCGCCAATCTCTACCGGCCCGGCAATCAGACGCGTGCGGTGGTACTGGCACTTGGCTTCGGCGCGTTTCTCGTGAGCACGCTCTATCTGGTGCAGAACAACATCTTGCGACGATTCACGGTCGCCGCCGAGGAATCGCGCGGCAATGTCGTGTTCTTCGACGTTCAGCAGGATCAGGGCGCGGGTTTGGACTCGATTGTGCGCGCGCGAGGCCACGATGTCGTGGAGACAGCGCCCGTCGTCACCATGCGCATCGCCTCGATCAATGGGAAAAGCGTCACCGACATGAAGCCGGTACCGCGCGGAGAGCGCGGTCGGGCGTCGTGGGCATTGCGACGCGAGTTCCGCTCGACCTTTCGAGCGAAGCCTGCGCCCAGCGAGACCATCGTCGCCGGAAAATGGTTCAGCGACAGCTCGGTGACGGCGGCACGTGACACCAGCGAGCTCTCTCTCGAGGAAGGGATTGCCAAAGAGCTCAACGTCAAGCTTGGCGACATCATCGCGTGGAACGTTCAGGGCGTCGAGATCCCGACGCGCATCACCAGCCTGCGAAAAGTCGTCTGGACTCGCTTCGAGCCCAATTTCTTTGCCGTGTTTCCGCCTCCCGCGCTGAAGGGCGCGCCAAACCAGGTAATCCTGTTGGCGCAGGTCGAAAACGAAAACGACGTGGCACTGTTGCAGAGAGCGGTCGTGAATCGATTCCCCAACGTCTCGAGCATCGATCTCAGCGCGGTGAAGCGAACGGTCAATCGAATCGTCTCGCGGGTCTCGCTTGCGATCCGGTTCATGGCGCTGTTCAGTCTGGCGGTTGCGATCCCCGTTCTCTTCAGCGCCGTTTCTGCAACGCGCAGGGAGCGCGTCCGCGAGGGTGTGCTGCTCAAGACCCTCGGCGCGACGAAGGGTCAGATCGGCCGGATTCTGCTCGCCGAGTATTCGCTGCTTGGATTGCTGGGAGGCCTGACCGGGATGCTGCTCTCAGTCGCCGGTGGCTGGGCGGTCGTGCGCTACGTCTTCAAGATTCCGTTCGGGTTCCCGATTGGCCCGCTCGCGGGCATCGCGGTGGCGGTGATCGCGTTGACGCTGCTGATAGGATTGCTGGCGGGAAGGGACGTTTTCAGAGAGACGCCGATCGCGGCGCTCCGGGAGACGTGACCGCAGTAGCTAAACAACCAACGGCGAAAACAGTAAGGTGGAGGGTGCGAGGTGATAGGAAGGAGGCGAGGAGCGGTGCGGCCATCCGAGTGCTTTCCGCCGCCTGCGCGTCACAAGTGTATTGCGCGTTCGCAGGTGCGGTAGTGAGCAAGTGGCGGAATGGACTCAAACGCGCGCACCCCTGCAGCCTCCTCCCTATTACCCCGCACCCTCCACCTTACTGTTTCGCCGTTGGTTCCCCTCCCGGCGCCCACCACCTTACTCTTTCCGCTTTTGGTTCTAGCTGTCAGTCCACCCTAAGAACGTAGACGTGCTCCCCCGCGAAGCTCGCCGGGTTTCCTGATGAATCGAGAATCTGGACCTTCTTCGGTCCCGCGTTGGCCGCCACGCTGAGTCGATAGTAGGTGCCGGTGCCCGAGCGATTGGTCGACGGGATGTTGTCACTCCCACTGCCGATCGACTTCACAACCAGGGGGTAGGCCGCGTTCTGGGTGCCTAGCACCGCCTTCGCAACCGGCGGCATCACACTGCGGAAGTTGTAGGATCGGTACTGGTACTTGGCATCGAGATTGGCAATCCCAAGATGGTCCGCGTACATCGAGACCAGCCAGTTCTTGATCAGGGTGTCGATCGGCTGTTTGGCGGCGGCGACGAAATTCTTGACACCGCTGTCCGGGCCTGCCGCCAGCGCGCGAGTGAAGGCGCGAACATTCCCGTTCGAGTAATTGTCGGCGGTATAGCGGACCAGCGCCCATGCCGCGCCTCGCACGGCGAGACTGGTATCCGCCAGCTTACTCAGCGGCGAATACTTGTCGGGCGCCGCCATCCAGTCGGTGAGCCGCGCCAGATTCTGGAAGAAGAATGCGTTGAAGTCATTTGCCTGCGAGCAGGGCGTGTTGCACGGCAGGAGATCGTTGAAGCTCAACGTCTGCAGATCCGTGAATCCGCGGGCCACGCGTCCGACTGCATCCTCGGCGAAATGCGCGAGCGCTTCATCGAGCCAGGTTGCTTCGAAGCTGCTGACTTGCGGATTCACGAAACGCCGGCCCGCATTGATCATGTGCTGGAACTCGTGGGCGATCGTGCCGCGCGTTCCCTGCCGCACCGAGCTGGTCGACCTAATGTTGCCGAAACGCCCGGTCGGATCTGGCGACAACAGGTAGAAGATTTCCGCGTTATTGCTCTCCGGGCAGAAGCTGCCCGCGCCGCCACCCTGGTCGGTGCTGGGGAAGAAATCCCCGGCGAAGAAGAAGCCGCCAACAAAACCGCCTGGGGTGTTGGGCGGCGTCAGCTTGTTGATCTGTCCGCTGAAGAGGAGAATGATGTGGCCGTTGCCGTCGGTGTCCGTCGGATTGTTGTAGTAGGAGCTGTCGGTCGGGAAGGTGACGTTGTCGAACTCGTTGGTGATCGAATCGAGAACCTGCTGGGTGAACAACGCCGACGGCGGTCCGTCGAGAGTGTCTACGGCGAGGATCGCCCTCCGGCTTACCGACGCGACCGTCGCCTGGGTCCTGATGAAATTCGTGCACAGATCATCGGTGTTGGCGTCGGGGACGTTGATGTTGATGACGTCGCCGACAGCGGGCACCGCTGCGACGTTGACCTGAAAGCTCCGGCGCGCCGACACCCGCGCCGAGATGTCAAAGGGGTTCGATGCATTGCGTAAGGTGAGCGACGACTTCTCGAACCGGCGCACCTTGCTGTCGATGGCCTGCTGCCTGGTGCGGGGCAGATTGAGCTCGTCGATCTGCCGGGTGTATTGAGGGGTGAAATCGGGGCTCGATATGCCGAAGGATGCGCCGCTGTTCTGGTCGGCCTTCACCACATAGTTGGCCACGACATCCTTCGCGGAATTGGTATTGCCGACTATGACGACGTAGTCACGCGCCGACGAAGAGGCCGGCAAATCGATGCCATCGGTGATGTCAGCGGGATTCAGCACCCGCACTTCGCCAACGGCCATCGTGCTGATGTCGCTTGGCGGCGTTTTGACTCCGGTTCCATCGCCGCCGCCGCCGCAGGCGGCGACAATCATAGCCAGCACGGACACGAATCTCTTCTTCACTCGGGACTCCTAATCGGGGTTCGAAAGCAGTGCGGAGTAATACCCGTTAGCCCGGGAAAGGGGCCTCCAGCGGGAGAAGCAATTTAAGGGCAACTGCGCTCGTGAAAGTGACAAAACCGGGCGTCTTGCAGACAACGGGGTGCGAGCGTCATGATTTGCTTGCTCAGTGTAAAGAGCGTACATAGACTGGAACCATGGCTATCGACGAGAAGCCGCCGGAAACCTTCCGCTCCCGCGAGCAGGAAGCCACGCTCGGATTGCTCCGCACCGCTGACGCAGTGAAGCGCAGCCTTGCGCAAGTCATCGAGCCGCACGGCATCACGCCGCAGCAATACAACGTGCTGAGAATCCTGCGCGGCGCCGGCCCGGAAGGGCTTCCTACATTGACGATCGGAGAGCGCATGATCGAACAGACTCCCGGCGTCACGCGCCTCGTCGACCGGCTCCAACGCAAAGGTCTCGTTGCGCGGGCCCCCTGCCCCAAGGACCGTCGCCGGGTGTTCTGCAAGATCACTCCCAAAGGCCTCGACCTCCTGAAAGAGCTCGACGATCCAGTGAATCGGTGGGACAACCAGGCCGTCGCGGTGTTGCAGCCGTCGGACATCGATTCGCTGATCAATCTGCTCGACCGCGTTCGGGCGTCCAACTATTAGTGACACCTTGGGGTCCGGCCTCCCTCTTTGTCGGATTTTTGCAACCCGAGCTCGGAGCCGCCAGCCGGCCGGCCCACGGCCGCCTGCTGGCAGTCTTCCTTGGCAGTTAAGGCTAGCGGAGTACCCCGATCCGTCTGCCGGCTTCTTCGACAGCCTGGAATAGCTGGTCGAACGACTCGGTCACGAACAGCACGTCCTGGAAGTGATCGATCTCGAACGGCTGGTTGAATACGGCGTCGAGCGAGAACGGACGACGATCGCATTTGGGTCCGAGGGCGTTCGCGGCGTCGCCATGGGATGAGATGAGCCCGCTGCCGTAGACTTTGATCTCGCCTTCTTCGCGGATCAATCCGAATTCGACCGTAAACCAGAACAGTCGCGCCATCCGCGTGGTGTCTTCCTCGTTGTCGGCAGCCGCCGCAACCTGACCGTAGTGCTGCAGGAAGTCGGCAAACACGGGATCGGCGTGGAGCGGGACGTGCCCAAAGACATCGTGAAAGATGTCGGGCTCCGGCAGGTAATCGAGCTGCTCGCGTTTCCGAATGGTGACCGTCGTCGGAAATTTTCGCAGCGACAGGCATTGAAAGAACGCCTTGGCCGGGATGTATCCATTGACGGGTACCGCCTCCCACCCCGTCGGCGGTGCAAGTCTGCGATTCACCTCCGCCAGATCGGGCACCGTCTCTTTCTTGAGGCCGATGGTGTCGGCGCCCTTGAGGAAAATCCGGCTGCCGTTGTTGCGCAGCTGCTCCATCCGTCGCTCGTACAGCAGGCCCCACACTTCGTGGTCTTCAGGGGTGTACGCATTCCAGTCCTGCTTGACGAAGACCGACGGGTCTTCGACGAGATCGCGGAGAGCGGCGGTGGACGACGGCAAATTTCAGCTCCTTGATGCGAGATCGATACGCATCCTGAAAGCTAACTGCCGGTATTGGCCCCTGAAAGCTTGTTGCTGGCGCGCTTGCGCAACGGCAACATGATCGTGAACACCGATCCGACGCCGAAGCTGCTGGTCGCGGTGACATCTCCGCCCATCGCGCGCGCGAGGTCGCGACTGATGGCGAGACCGAGACCCGTCCCGCCGCTCGGAACAGAGCCGGGTGCGCGCAGCTGCACGAACGGCTCGAAGATCTGCTCGATCTTGTCGGCGGGCACCCCCGCCCCGGTATCGCGCACTCGGACCAGCAGCTTGTCGTCCTCGACGCGCCACTCGAGCTCCACGGTTCCACCGGGCGCGGTGAACTTGACGGCGTTCGCGAGAAGGTTGACCAGGATCTGCTGCACCTTTTCTCGGTCGGCAAACACGGTCAGCGCCGGGTCCCCTTTGCGATGGATGTAGCGCACACCCTTCTTCGCAAACTGTGGCGCGACGAGACCCTCGGCGCCGCGCAGCGTCTCCTCGATCGGAATCTCCGCCATCGCGAGCTCGATCGGACCGCCCTCGAGCTTCGCGAAATCGAGAATCATGTTCACCAGCGTGAGCAAGTGCTCCTGCGCCTGATGAATGCGCTCGACATCGCGGCGCTGCTCTTCGTTCAGGTTGCCGTGAATGTTCTGCTGCAGGATCTCGAGATACCCGGACACCGCGTGAAGCGGCGTGCGGAACTCGTGACTGAGGCGCGCAAAGAGCTCAGACTTGATGCGGTTGGCCGCCTCGGCTTCCTTGCGCGCCGCCTGCTCGCCCTGGAGCGCCAGCTCCAGCTCGCGGGTCCGCTGTGCCACGCGCGCATTTAGCGAGCGGTTGAGCGCCTGCATGCTCTCTTCGGTGTCGCGCCGCGCGCTCATGTCGCGCAGCAGCCAGCACAATGAGCGGTTGCCGTCGGCGCGGGTCTCGAGAGCGGACACCGTTGCTTCCACGGCGACTAGACGACCGTCGTGCACGCGCGCATCGATCGTCCACTTGTCGATCGGCGCTCCCTCGCCGAGCGAGACGAGGTGGGTGCGAAATTCGGTGCGGGAGCGCGCGTCTACGAACGTCGAAAGAGTCTTCCCTACGAGCAGCTTTCTCGGCAGGCCGAGGAGCTCCGCGGCGGCGGCGTTTGCCTCCTCGACAACCCCGGCTCCGTCGGTGACGAGATACGGATCTGGCGCGTGATCGAAGAGCGTCAGATAACGATTGCGCTGGATCTCGAGCAGCTTGTGAGTTTCGAGCAGGGTCTCTTGCTGGGCCCGCAGCTCTTCCTCGGCGACCGTGAGCTCCTCGAACGCGGCCAGCAACTGGTCGTGGCGTTCGCGGCCGGCGGGGCGTTCACGCCCGTATTGCGCGGCGTCTCGAGGCCGGCCGGTCTCGATGGCATCAGCGAATGTGTCGATGTTCTGATTGCCGGGGAGCGGACCAGTCACAAGTCAGTGTGCGTGTGTTGTTTGTGCATTCCCACGTCACGGGAAACAGATGAGTTTACGCCACATCCACACTAAGGCACAAATCAGTTTTAGCAATAGCGAGTTGTTTTGTGTGCACAGATGACAGCCTGCTTACGACTGTCATGGCAAATTGTTCCCATCATACGACGCAAAAAAAACTCCGGTCAGGAGACCGGAGTTTTTCGTGCAGCTACGGATCCCGCGGATCTCCGCCGCCCTCTTCGTCGTCCTCGTCCTGGCCAAAATCGAAGTTGACGATGTCGCTCACACGTTCGACGTGGACCACCTGACGCATCGTCTGACCGCCGGCGGTGATGGTCACCATGTAGTCACCGGGATCGACGATGTCGCCGCCGCGGCCGCGGCCGAAGAAGCCGCCGCCGCCACCTCCTCCGCCACTGCCCAGGGTCGGAGATTCCGCGGGTCTCAAGTTGATTTCGCCGGGTGCACCACCACGACTACCCTGACCGCGCCTGCCACCGCCAGCGAATCCTCCGCGCGCCTGCATCCGCTGGCGCAGCGCACGCATCCCCGCCGTATCACCTCGCGCGCGCATTGCCGCCATGCTGTCCCGCATTGCGCCCATGCCGGTGGTGTCCACCTGCGCGCCACGCGTAGTGTCGCCGCGCGCGGCGCGCACTGAATCCTCGCGCTCCTGGCGCTCGCGCGCGGCATTGATGCTGTCGCGTCGGGCGGCAGGACCAAGTGGCCGCGGACGCTCTCTGAGATCCCAATACGCGCGATGCAGGCCGGGCCCACCCGGACCGGTCAGCGTGCGAACCGTGTCACCGCGAATATCAGTGACGAGAATCCTGGTGGTGTCGCGGGGATTACCCGATGTCAGTCGATAAACCAGCTCCGCACCGTAGGGCGGATTGGGCGCAACAAACCACTTGTTGCCGGTGAAGCTTTGGGTTGAGGCCTGTGAGTATTCGTAGGCGGTCTTAGGCGTGAAGAAGTTCGTTCCCCGCGCCATGACGCTGTTGGTCATCTCCTCGAGCGGCGCGACGTCGACGATCCAGATCGAACGGCCGTGGGTTGCCGCGATAAGCTCGCGATCACGGGGATGGATCTTCAGATCGTGGACCGGCACCGTCGGCAATCCGGTCATGAACCGCTGCCAGCTCGCGCCTCGATTGGTAGAGACGTACGCTCCGACATCGCTGCCGAGGTAGAGGAGATCCCGATTGAACGGATCTTCGCGGATCACGTGCACGAAGCTGACGCCGCTGCTCGGGAGGTCGGACGCGATCGACCGGAAGGTCTTTCCGAAATCATTCGAGACGTAGACGTACGGCCTGAAATCGTTCTCCCGGTGATTGTCGAACGTCACGTACACCGTCGCGGTGTCGAAATGCGAAGGCTCGACGCGGCTCACCCACGACTTCTTCGGAACCCCCGGGAAATGGGTCGTGAGATCGGTCCACTGCCCGCCATCGTTGGTCGAGACCCAGACGTTGCCATCGTCGGTTCCCACCCAGAGGATGCCGGGACGAATTGGAGATTCCGCCGTCGTGGTAATGGTGCCGTAGGTCTCGGCGCCAGAATTGTCCCTGGTTATTCCGCCGGTCAGCTTGGTGCTCATGATGATGCGCGCCGAATCCCGCGTCGAGAGGTCGGGCGAGATCGGATAAAAATGATCACCCCGGTCCGTCGATTTGAGCAGCCGGTTGCCGCCCATGTAGATGATGGACGAGGAATGCGGCGAGATGAAGAACGGAGTCGACCAGTTGAAGCGGTAGCCCCGGGCCGAGTCGGCGGCAGCCCGCGCGCGAATCGCTGCCAAAGCGCGAGTTATGTCTGGTGTCTCCGGCCGCGTGGTATCGCCGCGTGCGATGATCAGTGAATCCTCGAAGATGCTCGTCCTGTCGCGGCCGCCGCCGCGCATGATCACCGTACGCGTGTTCTGGCCGATGTTCAGGCGTGATGCGTTTCCACCCTGCGACTCGCTGTACACCGTGTTCGGATCATCGGGGTCGATCGCCGTATAGAATCCGTCGCCGCCGCCGACGTTATACCAGTCGTCGTTGGTGATGCCGACGCGATTCTTCGCCCGCGACGGTCCGCACCACGAGCCATTGTCCTGGAGTCCGCCGCACACCTTGTAAGGTTTTTCCATCCCGTAGCTGATGGCGTAGAACTGGCCGATCGGAAACGTGTTGATGAAATCGTACGTGCCGCCGCGATCGTAGCTCACCGCGATCCCGCCGTCATCACCGAGGATGTAGTGGTCGGGGTCGTTGGGGTCGATCCACATCGCGTGCCAGTCGGTGTGAACTCCGAGTGCGCCGCGACGATAGGTCTTCCCGCCATCCTCTGACGAGCGAAACACCGATGACATCCAATAAATGCGGTCGGGATTGCGCGGGTCGACCCGGATTTGCGAGTAATAGAACGGCCGGGCGTCGCCAAGACCGCCGGCACCCCCCGCGGGCGGTTCGTTGCGGTAGGTGAGCGTCCAGGTCGCGCCGCCATCGGTGGAGCGATAGATGCCGCTCAACGTCTTTTGCCGCTTGGCGGTGTCGGGTTTCTCGCCGCGCGCCAGCGCGTGCGGAAGTGTGTCTGCCTCCACCCAGGTGTAAATGATCTGCGGGTTGGATGGCGATACGGCGATTCCGATTCGCCCTTTGGTGGTCTCCGGAAATCCGCCGCCTTTGATCTCGCGCCACGTTGCGCCGGCGTCGGTGGACTTCCAGAGACCGCTACCGGGGCCGCCGCTCTTGAGGAAGTAGGGACCGCGCACCCGCTCCCAGCTCGACGCATAAAGCGTGTTGTGATCCTTCGGGTCCATCGCGAGGTCGACAAAGCCCGCTTTGTCACTCACGAATTTCACCAGCTTCCACGTCGCGCCGCCGTCGGTGGATTTGTAAAGTCCACGCTCGGGATTCGAGTTCCACGCATGACCGAGCGCCGCGACATAGACGACGTTGGGGTCAGTGGGATCGACCACGATGCGACCGATCTGCTGGGTGGCCTCGAGTCCCATCAGCTTCCAGGTGCGGCCCCCGTCGGTCGATTTGTAGACCCCGCCACCCGGCGAGATGGAATTGCGCGAATCCTCCTCGCCCGTTCCCGCGTAGATGATGTCAGGGTTGGAAGGCGCCAGGGCAATGTCGCCCATGGAAATGACCTTTTCATTCTCGAACAGCGGGAAGAACATCGTTCCCGCATTGATGGTCTTCCAGATTCCGCCGGTCGCGGTGGCGACGTAGAAGATCTTCGGGTTGCCCGGGACGCCTTCGACGTCGGTGACCCGGCCGCTCATGTTGGCGGGACCGATCGAGCGCCATCGGAAGCCGGCGAGGGTGGTGGAGTCGAGAGGTGTGGTGAGCTGTGCGGACAGGCCTCCGGCGCAAAGCAACGCACCGGCGAGAGCGGATAGAACGGGGTGGGCTCGCATGGTTTGGCTTTGGTTGGAATTCGATCCTTGGCGGATCGGGACGGATTCGGAACTAACCTAATACGGAATGGCTTGGGTGGGTGTTGGCGCAACCGCGCCGGGAACGGTGACTGTGCTTAGATTCTGTCGGCATCGAACGAACGTCTCGATCAGGTGAACTACCGATGATGAAACTGATTTCTCAGGCGGGCACGGCGGCTCAGGGCGGCAATGCCACAACGCGGCAAGCGCCGCCAGGCACTTCAACCCAGCCAACCGACCAGGAGCTGCAGGATGCTGCACGCGAGCTCAGGGCGGCGTTCAAAAACAACATCAACGCCGAGGTAGTTGCGGCTCGCGCAAGAGAGGCCGCGCAGGCGGCGCAGGAGGCGGTGGGACAAGCCGCTCCCTCTCCACAGCGCACCTTCACCATCCGCACCCCAGACGGACAACAAACCGTCGTCGGGGTTGGTGACCCTTTTCGCACCAACGACAGAATTCCTCCGCAGGCCGTCGACATATCCGTCGCGTTTTTCATAACGGTTGCGGCGATCATCATCGGCCTGCCACTGGCGCGCGCATTCGCGCGGCGGATGGATCGTCGCTCGGCGCAGAATCAGATTCCTCCCGAGATCACGAGCCAGCTCACCCAGCTCAATCAGGCGGTCGATGCAATCGCGCTCGAGGTCGAGCGTATCTCCGAGGGCCAGCGCTATACCACGCGACTGCTCTCCGAGCAGCGAGACGCGCACCTCCCCGCAGCCACCCAGCGCTAGGCGAGGCGAAGCTTTTTCATCCGGGGGTTATCGGCAGCGTCACCGTAAAGGTGCTGCCATTCTCCGGACTGCTGCTGACGGAGACGTCGCCACCGAGCAGTCGCGCCAGATTGCGACTCACACTCAGGCCCAATCCGGTTCCGCCGGCCCGGCGAGTCGATCGCTGTTCAACCTGCCAGAACGGATCGAAGATGCGCTCGAGGTTTTCCGGCGCTATTCCGATTCCGGCGTCGGTCACCGCGATCGCAACCGTATCGCCGTTCTTCCGGGAGGTTATCACGACGTCACCGCCGTCGGAGAACTTTATCGCGTTGGATAGAAGATTGATCAGGATCTGACGTAGCTTGCCGCTGTCGGAAAGCAGGTGCGCGTTTGTACTCTCATCACGGAGTGCGATGCGCTTGCTCTCGGCGGCAGGCGTGACCATCGCGACTGCATCCCGGATGAGTGGCGTGAGCTCGATTTCCTCGCGCCGGACGACTTCCTTGCCGGCATCGACGCGACTGAAGGTGAGAACTTCGTCGATGAGCCCGAGAAGATGTCCCGCGCTGGCGCGAATCCGCCCGAGCTGCCCACGCTGTGCGTGATTGAGCTCGCCCTCGATGCCTTCCTCGAGAAGCGACGCATATCCAATGATTGCGTTGAGCGGAGTGCGGAGCTCGTGACTTATCGTTGCGAGGAAGGCCGATTTCGCCTCGCTCGCGGCCAGCGCACCGCGATAGAGCTGCGCATTGTCGATCGCGATCGCCGCTCGCGTGGCAAGCTCCATGGCAAGCTCAGTGTCGGCGTCGGCGTAGCGCCGACCGAGCTCGCTGCTGATCAGGGTGAGAGCGCCGAGGGTGCGGCCGCGCGCGATCATCGGAACGATGAGAGCCGATCTGATCTGCAGCTCGCGGGTGATGGCCAGGTGCTCGGGGTCGCGGGCGGTGGAGACGAGCATCTCGTCGGTGATCTCCGGATAGAGCGCCGGCTTGCCATTTCGTATGACGTCCCCGACGCCCCCGGGAGACGTGTAGTCGGGAGGATAAAGCTTACTGAGCTCGCGGGCCCATTTGATTTTCGCCTCGTCGCGGTGCGAGACCACGACCTGCCGGATCTCGCCGTCCGGCCCGACGAGATCGACCGCGCACCAGTCTGCCAGCTCTCCGACCGCGAGTCGTGCCACCGCCTCGAGAGTCTTCTCGTAGTCGAGCGTCGACGCCAGCGCGCGACTGGCGTCGTTGAGAAGTTTTGCGCCCTCTTCCGCGCGCTTGCGGCGGGTGACGTCGCGGCTGAAGGTCAACACCGCACCCTTCAATGGCACGACGTTGTTCTCCAGCCAGAGGTCGGTTGACGGCAGGTATTCCTCGAACTCTACGACCTCCGACTTGGCCACCGCCGATAATGCATTGCTCTCGAAGCGAGTGCTCTTGAGCGGCGGCACCACCTCCCATAGCTCACGTCCGATTACGTTCGCATCGACGCCCATTGATGCCAGCAGTCGGGTTGCGGCGGGGTTCAGGTATGTGAATCGCCACTCCTGGTCAAAGACGCTGGCGGCGTCGGGCAGATTCTCGAGGACGCGCTCGAGACGGCGCCGCGCGGTTTGAGCGGCATCGCGCTCTGTCTCCGCGGTGCGGGTCGCGCGATTGAGCTCGTCGTTGGTCGAGCGCAAGTCTTCGGCAGTCGCCTCGAGCTCCGCCGCCTGTGATTCCATTTCGACCGCCTGCAGCTCCAGCTGGTGCGACTGTCGGGCGAGGTCCTCGTTGGCTTCCTCGAGCTGAGCGTTCGCTGCTTCGCGCTCCCTGATTGCGCGCGAGAACGCGAGGTTGATGAGTCCACTGAGCAGGAGTGCGAGGATCGCTGCGCCTGCAACCACCAGCGAGGCACTGCGGACACTCCGCTCTTCGGCTGCATGACGCTGGTCGAGAAGCAAGCGCTCGCGAAACTGCAAAGCCTCCACGTGCGCCCGCAGCTGATCCATCTGCTTTTTGCCGGCCATGATGCGCGCGCTGCTGCGCGCTGTGCCCAAGTCACCAAGGTCGTACGCTACGATGCCACTCTCAAGGAGGTTGAAGCGCAGTCGGATATTCTCGGCGACGGAATCCAGCTGCGCCGATTGCATCTGATCCCCGCGCAGGAGCGGCCGCAACGAATCGATGGCGCGATTGACATCCGCGCGGGCGCCAATGTAAGGGTCGAGGAAGACGGAATCGCCGGTAAGGAGAAAAGCGCGCTGGCCCGTCTCGGCATCCACCGCTCGCGTGAGCAAATCGCTGGACTGCTCGATAACCGAGTGGCTGCGCTCTACCTCGCCGACGTCGCGCACCAGGCTTCGCGCCCGGTCGTACGCAACGGCCCCGACAATCAGAACGAGGAATGCCGGAACGAGAGCCAAAGCGCGACGTTGCGCCGTTCCGGAAAGCCGAAGAGCCAAGCGGAGGTCGTCTCCTGGGATGATGACGGATGCCGGTCACGCAGCGGTGCAATCGAGCGACGGAATAGGCTACTTTCGGGCCAGAACTTCAGAGCGCGATGAGGCGAGCTTCTTGCCGACCTACTCCGCTGAAGCGAACCGTTACACGGAGAAATCCCGACGCATGAATTTCCCATCCAGCGAGCTGGTCGCCGCAGCGCTTGTTGCCGTCGCTGCCCTCGGGTGCGGTGGAACGCGATCCCAGATCGTCGAGCGCAACACCTCCCTTACCCTCGCACCGACGTGCGCCGATGCAGTAAGGGTCTTTCCCAGCACCGATAAGGTGCCGTACGACTATTACGAGGTCGCATTCATCAGTGCCGAGGGTAATTCGGTTTACAGCGGCAACGGCGATCTGCTCAAGTCGGTCAGGAATCAGGCGGCCGGAATCGGCGCAAACGGCGTGGTGGTCGATTCGCTGGGAGCGACCCATGCGACTGTGAAGATCCTCGGAGCCGCTCTGGGCGCGCATGACGCAGACCGAAAAGCACGCGCGCTCGCGATCTGGATGCCAAGTGATACCGCCCGTGTTCGAGAAGCGTGCACTGGAAAATGATCGCTGCGGCGTGTCTGTCGGTTGTAAGCGTGATGGGATGCAAAGACAGCGCGTGGACTCCGATGGGAACTGCCGATCTGGTGCTGTCGGAGATCAAGCTCGGTGGCGCCGGTCAGGTATCGCGGAGGCTTGATGCGGACGAGAATTTCGGGCGCTCGGTGACCAACGGCATTGCAACCGGGGACAGCGCGTGGCTGGAAGTGGCGCGACAAATCACACCTGTTTCCGCGGCCGCCGAGGCCACCATGTCGATCGCGCTGGCGTCGGCGCTGCCTCGCTCGCCGACGCGCGTGCTGCGATTGATCGGCGCCAAATATCCTCTCGAGGAAGTCTGCGGGATCCCCTTTCTGAAGGCCGATTCTTCGAAGGTGATCACCTACCACGATGAGGCGAAGGCTGCATTGGTGACGGTTCGCGACTCCTCACTCAGGGAAGTTCGCCTCTCCTGTTCTGCGACGCTGGACGAAGCGCGCGACCGGCGGCTGGAGCGCATCGATCCAGGGTACATCATCAAGAACAAGCCGACCCCAGCTCGGCGACGCTGACCTGAGCTCAGCAGTTTGGTTACGTGCCGGCGACTCGCCAAAGCGTTACCCCGCAAACCGCTAGCTCGTCCGATTGACACATTGCACGAGGCGGGGACTTCCCCGATCCGGAGTGCGCACACCGGATTTGCGTCTGAACGATGGCCGACCGGCCGGGCGCGGACGCTTCCAGTAACCAGGAGTTGTTTTGAAGCGTTCATTTTTTGCGGCTGCCCTCGCGGGCATGGCGCTCGTCTCGCTGCCTTTTGCGGCGCGCGCCCAGGTAGCAACGGCGGTGAAGCCGGTCCAGTTCGGAATCGCGGGCGGCGCCTCGCTTCCGACCAGCGATCTGTCGGACGGCGTCAACACCGGCTGGAACGTCACCGGAACGGTTGGATTCAACCCGTCGATGGTTCCCCTCGGAATTCGAATTGACGGCGCCTACAACCGGTTCGGTGCCAAAGGCGGTGTCGACGGCAACCTCGCCTTCACCAGCGTCACCGGAAACGTGCTTTACAAGATCCCGGCTGCCACTGTCTCGCCGTATATCATCGGCGGCGCGGGTTGGTATCGCGCCAGTGCGAGCTCGGGCGGCCTGTCCGCCTCGGACAACCATTTCGGCTGGAACGTCGGTGGTGGTCTGAGCATGCCGCTCAGCGGCTTCGATACTTTCATCGAAGCTCGCTACAACCAGGTCCAGGGCGATGGCGGATCCGCAAAGTACGTCCCGGTCACCTTCGGGATTATGTTCTAAGCTCCACGCACGCAAAAAAAGGGGAGAAGGCTCCGGCCTTCTCCCCTTTTTTTGTTTTGGAGTGGCGCCTCCAATCGTCTAGATAGAAATCAGCACGACCCGCCGCGTTGCTCGCGGGCCACGACTCTATCCATTTCGAATGCGCATTCTGGCAGTTGATGACGACCGCGCGATCCTGAGACTCGTCGCCCGGGTTCTGCACGATGATGGCTATGCGGTGGATACCGCGGGAACCGGCGAAGAAGCCCGGATGCTGGCCCTCGTCAACGAGTACGATGGAATCGTCCTGGATCTCCAGCTCGGAGACCGCCACGGCTTCGAAATTTTGCAGGAGCTCCGCCGCAATGGGCGGCGTACGCCGGTGCTCTTGTACTCCGGTCGCGCCGACAGTGACTCCATCGTACGGGGACTCGACGCCGGCGCCGACGACTACGTCGTCAAGCCGGTGAGCAACGAGGAGCTACGCGCCCGGGTGCGGACGTTGATCCGCCGGGGCGGCGGGGGATCCCGCGTAGGTGAGCAGGTCACCGTCGGAAATCTTACCCTCAACAGGCTCACTCGCCGACTCACCTGCAACGCGGAACCAGTGATATTGACCGCGATGGAGCTCAAGCTCCTGGAGCACCTGATGCTCCGCACCGGTGAAACCATCACCCGCAGCGAGCTCCATGACAAAGTCTGGGACATGCATTTCGATCCCAGCTCCAACGTCATCGACGCCCACATCGCGCGGCTGCGCAAGAAGCTCCAGAAAGCGGGCTCCACGGCGGTGATCCAGACTCGCCGGGGAATCGGGTTTGTCCTCGAGATCGAAGCCCCGATGTCAAAAGCCGCGAAGAGCTAGCGGTTGGAGTATTATGACAGAGGTGTCATAATCGCTTAACAAGGCCGTCATAATAGAAGGTACACATTATGCCCCAGGTAATTCACTGCACTGATGAGCTGATGCTCTCAGTACCTGGAGGCTGTAATGGTCGTAACTCGCTGGACCGGACTGATAGTCACTTTCGCAAGTGCTCTAATCGCAGCGCCGGCCGCTGCCCAGGGCGCCTCTGTGAGTCTGACCCATACGGTCACGGTCACGGTCCCGCCGCGAGTTAAGGTGCAGCTCGGGAACGCGACGCAGCAGCAGGGTATCTCGATTTCGCCCGTCGCTGGGCGCGCGGTGAGCGTCAGCGTCAGCGCGACTCAGTCCTGGGCGCTTAGCATCGCGGCTCGGGGCGGGAGCTCGTCGCTACAGTGGTCGAACGAAAAAGACGCGGGATTTGCACGAATCAGCGACCGGCCAGCGACGATTGCGTCGGGTGAGGTGTCGCAGGTTCCTGTAGCCTCAACGCTCTTTTTGCGGACGGCGGGGAAGGTAAGCGGTTCTGACGGTTCCGGTGAAGGGGAAGGTCAAGCGGTTGTTCTGACGATGGTCGCACCCTAAGCGGTTGGGGTGAGGGAAAAAAGCGCCTCCCGAAGGGGCGCTTTTTTTTGACTGGACTCAGCGTGTGAACCAGGAAAGCCCCATTCCTACGCCGATGACGTCCGAGCCGCCGTCGCTGAAGCCATGGGCGTAGTTGGACTCGAGCCGGATCCCCATGCGGCGGTCGGTGAGCGGGATCTTGAGCCCGAGGCCGGCGCCGGCATAGCCTGAGTTGTTATTCCCTGCACCGCTGACGTCGATACCGCTTACCCCGAGGAACGGCCGTATGTAGATGCCGTTGCCGATCCTGTCGCCGTGAGGCATCAAGAGCAGTCCTAGCTGAAAATCGTAGGTCGTGAGCGATTCACCACCGCCGTGAATCGAATTGATTGAAATGCGGGGCTCGATCTCGGCCTTATTCGTGAGGAAGTAACCGGCACGAATGGTTTGGAACGGCACTGACACGACCGTGATGTTCTGGTCGCCGAGGCCGAACATCACGCCTGCATCGATGCCCAGCTCCCATGGACCGGAAGTCTGTTGCCGCTGGGCGTGAAGTGGCGAGGCGACCATGAGGCAGAGGCCGATTGCGCATGCGCTGATTGATTTTTTCATGTCGGCGGAAAGTTGAATTGTCCGGAAGTAACATCTCGAAAGCACGGATTTCTGACGATCGTCAGCCGGGGAGATCACAAAATCGTGAGGGCTAGCTTCTGTCGCCCCTTCGAGTTGCACCACATCAGTTACTGGGCTTCGATTGGCTCGTCGTCTTGTCGGCGAGGACGGCCAGCGCTCCTCTGGTTCGGGTCATTCCGATCTACGGCGCCTCAAGTTCCCGCATAACCAGATCAGCGTCCTACGAGTCCGCTTCCGCGACTCATGTGCGGGCGCATTCTCGAACAAGGAGAAGCTTTGAAGCGTTCACTGTACCTCGCGATCGCAGCGATCGCACTCGTCGCGGCCCCGCGCATCTCTCAGGCGCAGATTGGCCTCGTCAAGCCGTTCAGCCTTGGAGTTGCTGGCGGCGTCACCCAGCCCATGAGTGACCTGTCCGATGCCGCGAAGCTCGGATACAACGGCACCGCGGCGCTGGAGATCCACCTGCCGTTCATCCCGGTTGGTCTGCGCGTCGATGGCGCGTACAACTCGTTCGGTGAGAAGATCACCGGCGCTGGCAAGCTCCACGCGATCAGCGCGACCGGTAACCTCGTGTGGCGTCTGCCGGTCCCCGGCTTCTCGCCGTACGTGATCGGCGGCGCTGGCCTTTACATGGTCGGCTCTGACCTTGATGGAGCTAGCAACGAGAACCACATGGGTTGGAACGCCGGCGCTGGTGTAAACCTGCCGCTCGGCTTCCTGAAAGCCTTCGCCGAAGCGCGTTACAACCGCGTTTCGCTCGATGGTGGCTCGATGCAGTTCGTCCCGGTTACCCTGGGCATCATGTTCTAAGCTGGTCGGCTCGACGTTCGAGCCCCGCAGTAAAACGGGGGAGAGCGAAAGCTCTCCCCCGTTTCCTTTTTGTGCCGCAAACCCGTCGGCCTAGTAAAATTGCCGCAGCTGCACCTGCGAGCTGCTCAGATACGTTCCATAAAACCGCACGAAATCTCCGTTGCGCAGCGCGTTGAAGCGATTCACGTCGCTGCTGCTCGGATTGTACGGCATAGTGACCGTGAGCGTCGCGTTGTTGTTGACGTCAACGGTGAATACTCCGTTCCGCACGTCGACCTGTCTCACTGTTCCCTGCAGCAGCTGGACGTTGGCGTTCGAGCCGCCAACAGTAGTGTTCACCGACTGGTCGACCTGCACGTAGTCGGTGTAGTACTGGCTTCCGTTCGCCTGGATGCGCGCCGTCACCCGATCGCCATTCTCGAGCGCCGTCGGCGAGTAGTTCTGATTCTGGTAGACAACCTGGGTTTGATTGTCGTAGTAGACCGGCACCGTCTCGCCGTTCGACTGCTGAATGGCTAGTTGCTGTGCGCGCGTATCCACGCCGCGGATCGTACCGCTGAGCTGACTCGACTGGCCGGTGCCGCCGCCTAATACGCCGCCCAGAATATTGCCCAGCTGGTTGCCCGCGCACGCCCCCGCTGTCATCACCATCAGCGTCGCGGCCGCCACCTGTTTCATTCGGTTAAATGGTCGCATCTTGCCCTCCTGTGACGCCCTACAAGAGCAATCGCGGTGCCCGCAACGACCCGGTATCTTTGCACTCGATGACGCCCCGCCTTCGTGCGATCCTTGCCGGCTGGCTTCTGCTCGGCGGATGCTCCCGTTCCGGTGCCGATGTCCGCAACTCGAAGGGAGCTGAGGAAGCCGGCACTGCACCGACTCAGGCAGCGACGGGTGGACGGGTCGGCGTCGCCACCGCCGGACCCATCGTTCCGGTGAGCTCCGGGTCTTCGACGCCCCAGGCCCACTCCAAGTGCCCGCGCACCGGATTATGGGCGCCATGCAGCGTCGAGAGCCGGCTAACCCGGGCAGGATTTGTGGTGCGACGAACGAGCGGATCACCGAAACGCGCAGGTTTCTCGGTCACGCCTCAGCTCTATGCGCTGGGGAAGTCTAGACTCGAAGTCTTCATCTACCCGAGCGAGCGCGCCGCTAACGCCGACGTCAGCGGGATCGACACTTTGTCTGCGGCACCGCGGGGCGCTGCGAATCCCTGGGGAATGACCCCGACGTTCGTCCGCTCGGCCAACCTGCTTGCCGTCTTTCTGACCGACAATCCGACCTATGCGGAGCGCCTGACGCTGGCGTTGACCGCCGGTGCACCGCAGCCCTGACGATCGCGTCGGCTTAGCTGTGACGGTTCGCGGCACCCGAAGAGTCTAGACAAACGAACAGCCAGACCAGGCTGGTCGCAGCACGGGAGCCAGATGGCAGCCACTCGCCCAGAGAAGACTCTGCTCGAGACGCTTGACCTTCCTCTGACAGAATCTCTGTATGAGGACGCATTCGAGAGCGCACCGCACGGTCTCGCCGTGCTGTCCGCGAATGGCAACATCATCCGCGCGAATCGTGCGCTCTGTCAGATGCTTGGGTTCAAGCGCACGGAGCTGCAGTCGCTCAACTGTGCGCAAATCACCCATCTGGACGATCTGCCCACCGAACTCGAGCAACGCCGCCGTCTCGCGTGCGCGGACATCGGAAGGTATGAGCTGGTCCTGCGTTACATGAGAAAAGACGGCGGCCCGGTCTGGGTTCGCCTGGCGGTCTCGGCGACGAGGCGAAAGACCGCGGAGACGAGTCTGATCGCGGCAGCGGAGTCAGTGCCCTGCCCGCTCAAGACTCCTCGTAAGGGTGACGATCAGCTGCGTCGGCTCGGTGACGCGGCATTGTCGGCAGCGCACGAGATCGGCAACACCCTCACACCGCTAATGATGAATGCCGAAATGCTCCTCGAACACGCGACCAGGAAGGAAATCCGCGACGCGGCGCATCAGGTGTTCAAGGCCGCACGCAGGATAGCGTTCGTGCTGCGGCGCATGCATGGTGTGCAGGAAGCCCCGAAGGTCGCGTACGTCGGTGCCGAGCGAATGCTCGATCTTGCGCGCGTTGCGCCACCTGACAGAGAAGCTTCTGGACAGACCTGACCCCCGGCTCCACAATTGAGGCCTCCCTTTTTTTGGAGCCCACCATGCACGTCCGCCTCTACGCCGCGGCTCTCGCCGCCGCGGTAATACTGATGCCGAGAGCCGGCGCCGCCCAGGCTACGAACACGGCAGCAGCGAACCCGGTGTCCGACGCATTCCGGAATTACGCAAAGCAGTCCGCGAAAAACCTGATCGCCGCCGCCGAAGCGTTTCCGGCCGACAAGTACTCGTACAAGCCGACCCCAGCGCAGATGAGCGTCGGCGATATCGTCGTGCACCTTATTCAGGGCAACGACTATCTCTGCGGCTCGATCGGGGGAACGAAGGCGCCAACTCGGAGCAAGGTAGCTTCGACCGACAGCAAGGAGGCTCTCCTCGCAAGACTACGCGAGACCTTCGCCTTCTGCGACGAGTCGCTGGCGTCGCTGACCGACGCCACGCTCGGAGAGGAGTTGCCGTTCTTTGGCGGCCGCAAGATGTCGCGCGCCGCGGTCATGACCCTCACGACTGGCGATTGGGCCGACCACTATAGCCAGTACGCCAACTACCTCAGATTGAACGGGATGCTGCCACCGACCGCGAAGAAGCCGGCGGAGTAGCGGTCAGGCGGACTGGGGCGGCGACACCGGAGCCGGAGCGGTCTCGGGAGCAACCGCGGGACGCTCCGGCTTTTTCCAGGCCGGCTTCTGATACGCCGGACGCGCGCGAATGGCGAGCAGCTGCTCGTAGTACGCGATAATTCTCGTCTGCACCGACTGCCGGGTGTCGTTGACTGAAGCTTCGAACGGCGCATAACGCGCGCTCTCGCCTGCGTCGACGCGGAACCACCACCAAGGGGTCATTCCAGTCCGGCTCGGGACTTCGACCGAGCAGTAAAACTTTCGACCGGAGTCCACGAACTCGAACTCCGTCGGCGCTGATTGTTTTGAGGGCATTCTGAAATCTAACGGTCGGCACACCCGCCCGGCTGCTGAGCTCAGCAGCCGGGCGGCCGTCTTATGCCCAGATCGAGGCTTTCTTGGCCCAGCTGGTGTCCCGATAGCGATCTCTGAAGGCGTTCGCCGTTTGCTTTAGCGACGAGTTGTCGTTGGTCGCCTTATACGGTGCCACTCCCGCCCAGTAGAGCGCTTCGGGCGCGGCGTCGGTGTCGGGAAGCTTCTCGACGATCTCCCGAAAGCGGCGCTCGGCGTCATCCCACTTCTGTTCGGCGAAGGCAATTTGCGCCCTGCCGAGCATCAGCTGCGCGAGAAAGTCGTCGTTGGGAAGAAAACCTTCGATGCGGTGGCGCTCTACGCCGTCAGCGTCGAGCTCGAGAATCGTCGGCGTCCACTGGGCGCCATACTTTTCACCGTACTTCTGGAACAGAGCTGAATCGTCTCGCACGTGCACCCGCGCCGGGAGGAAGTTCTCCGTGACGAACTTCACCACTCGCGGGTCCGGCCACACCTCGGCATCCAGCCGAGCGCAGCCCCCTCACATCGGCGCGGCGCTGAAGTCGAGGAGCACAGGCTTGTGCTGCTGCTTGGCCTCGGCCAGCACCGCGTCCACATCATGCCGAAAATTGATTTCCATCGCTGAATCTCCTCGGATGTTGCCAGTCGCTAGGATCGGGCCCAGGGAATTGCGTCGAGACGGTCGAATGGAATTTGAGCTCCGGTCGATTCGGAAACGCCGAACTTCTCGGGAGTCTCGTAGAGTCTCGTCAAGGCTTCGTCGATGTCAGCGAGCTCGCGGGAGATCCGGGTTTGGTTGGATGCGGCCAGCTCTTCCTGCATGGTGTCAGTGCCGACGTCTGCCATGTGCAGCGGCATCGACGTAATGTCGCCGGTGCGGTCCTGATCGGATTCCGCAAACTCGTCGACGGTCCTGTTGAGCGCGCTCAGCGCGCGCTCCCGCTCATCCTTGAGTCGCTTCTCGATGTGCTTCAACTGCGCCGAAGTGAGTGTCATTTCTCGTCCGCCAGCTCCGCGTGTTTGATCGATCCGGAACTGATTATTCGCAAGACGCTGGCCGTGAGATCAGACGCGCGACCCGGCTGGATGGGCTCCGTACTCCTCGCTGTAGAACTGGAGCAGTGCGAACAGGTAGGCGATGGCCAGGGGGCCGAGCAGTACGCCCAGGAGGCCGAAGTACTTCACGCCGGCGAACGCGCCCACCAGGGTGATCATCGGGTGGATGTGGGAGACGCGGCGATACACTAGCGGTCGAATCACGTTGTCGATGTTGCTGGCGATTCCGGCCCCAATCACCAACATGGTGATCGCGGCGCCGTAACGATTCTGAACAAGCAGTACGAGCACCGCCGGTAGCCAAACGAGCGCGGTGCCAAGTACGGGGAGGATCGAGGCGATCGCGGTGACCGTGCCCCAAAAGAACGGATTGGGGAGGCCGACGATCCAGAATCCGGTTCCCACGAGGGTCCCCTGGATGACGGCAATGAGCATTGTCCCGAGGATGGTCGCTTCGGTCACGCTAACAAAGCGATCGCGCAGCGCGTCAGCGGTCGGCGGCGAGAACGGGATGTATGGCTGAATTACACCCCAGGTATTCTCGTCCGAGCGAAGCATGTAGTAGAGGCCGAAGAAGGCGATCACCAAATTGAGGACCGCCGACGTCGCGCTGCCGACGAAGGAAAAGAGTCGCGCCGAGAGCCAGGTGGCGATGGTCCCGCTTGCCTTCGCTACCTCGGCTCCAACCTCGAGGTTGCCGACGCGGAGCTCGCTGACCCGCGCGAACACCGCGCTGCTCTGGAGGGCGCGGAGCGCGTCGGGCGCCTGGGCGACGACGACTCCGATCAGCCACCCCAGCGGCACCGCAACGATGATAATGGCGACGACCAGTGTGATCACTGCCGCCGCCGCGGGTCGCATGCGTCGCTCGAGCCGACGGTACAATCGAACGAAGATGACGTAGAGCACCGCCGCGCCGAGGAGCCCACTTATGAACGGCGCGACAGCAAACAGAATCCCGGCGGCGAGCACCAGAATGAGCAGACCGGCCCGCTCACGCGGCGTCTCCAGAAACGTCACGCGGCCTCCGCGGGGCGTAACACACGCCCGATGGTGAGCTTCCAGAGCTCCCTTGCCACGAGCACCATGCTCGCGGCGCCAAGGCAGCGCATCCAGTCGACGAAGCCGAGTGGCATCGTTCCAAACGCTTTTTGCATGGCCGGGAGATACAACACGGCGACCTGAAGCGCGAGGGAGACGGCGATGGCGATCCAGACCCATGGGTTGTCGAAGAGGCGGCTGAAGGCGCTCCGGTGATCGGATCGAGAGTTGAAGACGTTGAAGAACTGCGCGAGGGTCAGGCTGTTGAAGGCCATGGTCTGGGCGTAGCGCAGGGTTTCCTCTCCATTCACAAAACCGCCGGGCAGCGAAGCATCGATCACGAACAACGTCGCGCCCGCCATCACCGCGCCGTTGAAGAAGATGCCACGCCACATCTCGCCGGTGATTACCGGCTCGCCGTTGGGACGAGGTGGTTGGCGCATTAGATCTTCTTCGGCGGGATCGAGACCGAGAGCCAGCGCTGGCGCGCCGTCGGTGACGAGGTTGATCCACAGCAGCTGGGTTGCGAGCAGCGGGAGCACCACGGCTCCGTTCTCCGAGGGCAAGCCAATCCTGCTCGCGAACAGGACCCCGAAGAACATGGTAAGAACTTCGCCGATGTTGGAGGACAACAGGTAGCGGAGAAACGTTCGGATGTTGGCGAAAATCGCGCGGCCTTCGTCGACGGCGGCGACGATCGAGGCGAAGTTATCATCCGCCAGAACAATGTCGGCCGCTTCGCGCGCGACGTCGGTTCCGGTGATTCCCATCGCGACGCCGATATCCGCGGTCTTGAGCGCCGGCGCATCGTTGACACCGTCACCGGTCATCGCCACGATCGCTTGGTCGCGCTGGAGAGCGTGGACGATCCGCAGCTTGTGGCCGGGATTGACGCGCGCGTAAACCGATACCTCGGTCACCGTCCTCGCGAGAGCGTCGTCGCTCTGAGCATCGAGGTCCGCGCCGGTGAGCGCGCGGCCGTCATCAGAGATCCCGAGCTCCATTGCGATCACCGAGGCGGTGCGCGGATGATCGCCGGTGATCATGAGCGGTCTGATTCCGGCGGCCCTCGCGCGCGCAACCGCATCCTTTGCCTCTGCACGTGGGGGATCGATCATTCCGATCAGCCCGGCGAAGACGAGATCCTGCTCGACGGAATCGCCGCCTTCGACACCCGGAACGTCCTCGGTGAGCCGTCGAATTGCGACGCCGAGAGTTCGCAGGGCCTCGTCGGCGAGGGCGAGATTGGTCTGCTCGATCGCAGCGCGCCGCTCGGCGCTGAGCGGAACCGCGTCTTCGCCCAACAGCTCGCGGCTACAGCGCGCGAGCAGGACGTCGGGCGCACCCTTCGAGAACACCGTTTGCTTGTCGCCGCGCTCGTGGTCCCGGTGGAGCGTCGACATCAGCTTGCGCTCCGACGAGAACGGGATCTCCGCGACGCGCGGCAAACGTTCCTCGAGAACGTCCGTCTCCAGCCCGCATTTTTCTGCCGCAACGAGGAGCGCGCCCTCCGTCGGATCGCCCTCGACAATCCACTTGCCGTTCTCTTCCCTCACGGTCGCGTTGTTCGCCAGATCAGCAGCCGCCAAGGCTCGCTCGAGCTCGACCCGGAGAGGACCCTCGATGGGACGGCCATCTTCAGTGCGCGCTTCGCCCTCGGGGGAGTAGCCGGCGCCGGACAGCTGGACGCGGCCGCTCGCGGTGACGACTACGCGCACCGTCATCTCGTTTTTAGTGAGGGTCCCCGTCTTGTCCGACGCGATCACGCTCGCCGAGCCGAGCGTCTCGACGGCGGCGAGATGCCTGACGATCGCGTTCCGCTTCGCCATCCGCTGGACGCCGATCGAGAGCACTGCTGTTACGACGGCCGGCAATCCTTCCGGTACGGCGGCGACCGCGAGCGCGACGCCGAGAATCAGCACGTCCACTATTCCGGCGAACCCGCGAACGTGCTCGACCAGAATGATCGTCGCGATCATCACGATGGCGATGGTCACCACGACGAGGCCCAGAATCCGGCCGGTGCGATCGAGCTCGCGCTGAAGCGGCGTCGATTCCGCGGGAGTCTGTCGCAGCATCCCCGCGATTCTTCCCATCTCCGTCGCCATGCCCGTCGCGGTGACGACCGCCGTTCCGCGCCCGTAGGTGGCCGAAGTGCCGCTGAAGACCATGTCGGTGCGATCGCCGAGCGCGGCACCGGCATCGACTGGCGCGGTAGCCTTTGATACAGGAAGACTCTCACCGGTGAGCGCGGCTTCGGCCGTCATGAGCGCCGCGGATTCCAGCAGGCGCGCGTCGGCCGGGATGGTGTCGCCCTGCTCGATGAGAATCACGTCGCCGGGCACGAGCGTGGCCGCAGGCACTTTCCGTCGCTGCCCACCACGAATAACGCTCGCTTCGCTCGCGGACATCTTGCGCAGGGCGGCGACGGCGGCTTCGGCGCGCGACTCCTGAACGAAACCCATCGTTGCGTTGAGCATCACCACCGCAAAGATCGCGATCGCCTCATATGGGATGGTGGTGTCGCGCTCGTAGAGCCACAGCGCGGCGGACACTGCCGTGGCGATGAGGAGGAGGATGACGAGGACATCCTTGAACTGCTCGAGGAAGCGAATCCATCCCGGGGTCGGCTTCTCTGTCGCCAGCTCATTGCGCCCGACCTCGTTGAGGCGCCCGGAAGCGTCGGCGTCGGTTAGACCGCGTTCCGGATCGCTGCCGAGGGAGCTGACGACGTCGGTAGCTGCGCGCTGGTACGCGTCGCGAACGGCGCTCGTCACACGACCGAGCCGAAGAGCCTACCCACCAGAGCGGTAAGACCCATTGCGAGGGCTCCCCAGAAGGTGACTCTTACGGCTCCGCGAATGACGCTGGCGCCACCGGCTTTTGCCGCGAGCATGCCGAGTGCGGCGAGGAAGACCAGCGACAACGCCGACACCGTTCCGATGATGCGACCGATCGGAAAGATGACTGCGGTGAGAAGCGGCAGCGCGGCGCCGACCGAGAATGTCGCCGCCGACGCCAGCGCCGCCTGTACGGGACGCGCGGCGGTCGTCTCGGAAATTCCAAGCTCGTCGCGGGCGTGAGCCGACAGAGCGCCGCGAGCGGTGAGCTGCTGGGCGACTTCGTGGGCGAGCGCAGGATCCAGACCGCGGTCAATGTAGATCTGCTGAAGCTCCCTGAGCTCCTCGTCCGGCATCGCCGCGAGCTCCCTCGTCTCCAGCTCCAGGTCCGCTCGCTCGGTGTCGGATTGGGAGCTCACCGACACGTACTCGCCGGCGGCCATGGAAATTGCTCCGGATACGAGCCCCGCCAGGCCGGCGATGAGAACGTTGTTTTTCCCGGTCTGCGCCGCCGCGACGCCGACGATCAGGCTGGACGTCGAGACGATTCCATCATTCGCGCCGAGCACCGCGGCGCGGAGCCAGCCGATGCGGTGGGACTTGTGGGTCTCGAGGCGAGGTGTGACGTTCATGCGGATAGAACGCCGTCGACGGGCGCCTTGCGGAGCAGCGCGCGAACGTGACGCGCGATCATGACATCCTCCAGGGTGTGCTCCACCCGAACGAGGACGCGGCTCGATGCGGCGGAGATCAGCGGCGCGCCGACGTTGTTGAGGCCGGCGTCGATCTCCATGCCGAGGAAGCCGAGATCGCTGCAAATGGCGGAGCGAATCTGCGCGGCATGTTCGCCGATGCCGCCGGTGAACACCAGCGCATCGAGTCCGCCGAGGGCTGCGGCGTACGCGCCAATGAATTTGCGGATCTTGTAGCAGAAAATCTCGATCGCCTCGCGCGCGCGCGGGTTGTCGGCAGATGCAGCGAGAAGCTCACGCACATCTCCACTCAGCGCGGAAATGCCGAGCAGTCCGCCCCGCCGGTCCGTCGCGTCTTCCAGCTCCTGTCGGGTGAAGCCGCGCGAGCGCATCAAATAGAGCAACACGCCGGGGTCCAGATCTCCGGTGCGGGTGCTCATCACCACTCCGCCGGCGGGCGTCATGCCCATGCTGGTATCGATCGACATGCCGTCGCGCACGGCACAGAGGCTGGCGCCATTGCCAAGGTGCGCGATGATCAGGCGCGCAGGCAGCTGTCCGCGCTCGCGGAGCGTGGCGGTGATGTACTCGTAGGAGAGTCCATGAAACCCGTAGCGCACCACCCCGGAGTCGCTGAGCCCGCGCGGTATCCCGAACAGCCGCGCGACGTTTGGCAACGAGGCGTGGAACGCGGTGTCGAAGCAGGCGACCTGAACCAGGGCCGGATCATACCGCGATACCTCGTCGATGGCGTGCAGCTCCTCGGGCAGGTGTTCGGGAGCCAGAGGCACGAGTCGCTCGAGCTCGGCACGCACCGCACTGTCGATGGTGACCGGTGCACGCATCGTCGAGCCGCCGTGCACCAGGCGGTGCCCAACGGCTTCGACGGTATCGACGCCGAGCTGGTCGGCAACGACGCGCAGGACCTCACCGATCGCCCCGTCCGAACGCGCGGCGACGCGCACCGATTGGCTGCGTCCGGAAGCGTCGATGGTGCGCAGCTCTCCAGCGTTGTGGCCGGACCGATCGAGCACACCGCGGAGCAGTGCGTCGTCGCCTGACGACAGCTGAAAGACGCCGAACTTGAGGGTCGAGGAGCCGACGTTGAGAACGAGGATCGACCGCATGGTCGATCGGGTCACTTCGGCCCCAATCTCGCGGCGTCCCACCGCCAGTCGCGTATGTCCGGCATGTCCTCGCCGTGCTCGCGGGTGTACGCGGTGTGCTGGCTTAGCCGCTCGTGAAACAGGTCGAGGACCCGGTTGGCTTGCTGGCCGACGTCGCAGCGCTTGATCACGTCGATGGCGAGATGAAACCGGTCGATGTCGTTAAGAACGGTCATGTCGAACGGCGTCGTCGTGGTTCCTTCTTCCTTGTAGCCGCGCACGTGGATGTTGCCGTGGTTGTTGCGTCGATAGGTGAGCCGGTGGATCAGCCACGGATAACCGTGGAACGCGAACACGATGGGCTTGTCTTTGGTGAAGATCGCGTCGAACTCGGGATCGGGCAGACCGTGGGGATGCTCGCTGGGCGGTTGAAGGGTCATGAGATCGACGACGTTGACGACGCGAATGCGGAGTTGCGGCAGGTTGGTGCGCAGGAGATCGACGGCAGCGAGGGTCTCCAGGGTCGGCACATCGCCGGCGCACGCCATCACGACATCGGGCTCGCCGCCGCCGTCGTTGCTTGCCCAGTGCCAGATCCCGATTCCCAGCTCGCAATGCGGGATCGCTTCATCGATCGACAGCCACTGTGGCTCGGGCTGCTTGCCGGCAACAATCACGTTTACGTAGTCGCGACTGCGCAGGCAGTGATCGGTCACCGAGAGCAGGGTGTTGGCATCGGGCGGGAGGTAAACGCGAATGACGTCGGCTTTCTTGTTGACGACGTG
>DATFGW010000074.1:0-4594 GCA_035249045.1 Gemmatimonadaceae bacterium
ACGTTTTTCGGCCATGTCTACAACACCGTGAACGTCGGGTCCAACGGAATCGTCGGCTTCGGGCCGATCGACGAACAGGGAAACCCCGTTTACCAGCGGGACGGCTGCTGCACGAGCGGGTTCATCGCCAGGAACGACGTAAACAACAACCTGATCGCGCTTGGCTGGACGGTCTGGACGTCGACCACGCTTAACTCGATCAAGTACGAGACCCGCGGCGTCGCGCCGAATCGTCGCTTCATTCTTCAGTTCACCAACGTGATGGAGTCGGGCGCCGGCGGCCACATCACCGCGCAGCTGGTTCTGTACGAACACTCCAATGACATCGTGCTCTTTACGACCGAGCTGAACACCTTTGCCAGACCGCACACCATCACCCAGGGCATTGAGAACATCAATGGCTCGGAAGCCCTGTTCGTGCCCCAACGCGATAGCGCGCATTTCTCGCTCGTCAACGACGCGGTGAAATTCTCGGTCACAGCCGTCAATCAGGCGCCGGTGATCACGCCCCACGCCGATATCGAGGCTGCCACCAACGCCGGCGTCTGCGTGGCGACTGTAGCGGTCGAGCCGGCAACCGCGACCGACGACGCTTCGGGAGTGGCGGTTTCGTACACGCGTAGCGATGACGCGACTGCCAGCCTCGATGCGCCTTTCAAGAAGGGCGTCACCTCCATCACCTGGACGGCAAAGGACGCCGAAGGCCTGGTTTCCAGCGCTACCCAGAAAGTCACGGTCAGCGACAAGGAGAGCCCGGTCCTTCCGGTGCTCGCAGAGATCTCAGTGAATAACGACGCCGGCCGCGCGACGGCGGTCGTTGCGCCGCCGGCGCCGGATGCTCATGACAATTGCGGCACCGCATCGCTCAAGGCCTCGCTCGCCAACGGCCTTCCGCTTCCCGACAGTTATCCTGTCGGCAGCACCCAGATCCTTTGGGTGGGGACCGATCCCTCGGGCAACTCGGCGTCGGCCACGCAGACCATCACCGTCGTTGATAAGGAGGCGCCGAGTCTGATCGTGCCGGCGGATTTCTCGGCGAACGCGACATCGCCCGCCGGCGCCATCGTGACCTACGCACTTTCCGCCGCGGACAATGTCGCCGTGACCTCGGTGTCGTGCGATCGCGCGTCGGGAAGTCTTTTCCCAATCGGCTACACGCCGATCGAATGCACGGCCAGCGACGCCGCCGGCAATCGGGTGTCGAAGCATTTCGGCGTGCGGGTGCTCGACGCCAACGCGCAGATTCAAAGCCTGATCGAATACGTGAGCTCGCTCGAGCTCAAGCCGGGCGCGCCGACGGCACTGATCAATCAGCTGCTGGTGGCGCTGCGCAGCCCGTCGCAGCAGGCGTGCAGGAAGATGGATGATTTCCTGCGCATCGCGGCGGCCCAGGATCAACGTATTCCGCCCGTTTCGTGGCGATACATGATCGGCGAAGCGCAGCGAATCCAGAGCGTTCTGGGCTGCGACTCAGGCCACTAAGTCTGACAAGAGATCGGGGGTGCGTGGCGACACGCATCCCCGATTTTTTGTATCACAAATCTGGCTTTCCAAACCCATCTGTGATAGCGGGTTAAGCCCGTCCAATGGGCCTTAAGTCCTGTTGAGCTTGGGTCGGTTGGTCGTCTTTATGGTAACCCTCAAACCGAGAGTTAAGATGCTTCGCCCGACCGCGAAATCAGCCCTTATAAAGCCCTTCAAACTGACTTTTGCCTGCGCCCTCGCGCTGGCTTTTATCATATCGTGCACCGAGAGTACCGCACCGGTACTCCGTTTCCCGGACAGCGTTCAGTCCGTGTACGTCAACGTGCCCGATTCCCTCAAGGGCTATTGGCTCGACACAGACGCCGCGAGCCTGAGCGCATCGGCGAATATCGTGTCCATCCCAAGCGGAGCGGCGCTGTCGACTTCAGCCGCGGCGTGGAAGTATTCAGTTTCTCACCCCGCGTTTGAGCCGGAAGAATACCCGCGCATCGTCGTGCCGACCCAGTCGTGGATCGATCCGTTGCATCCGACCGCGGATGCGGACGGCTTCATCACTGACGTCCCGCTGGGCTTTGACTTCAACTTCTACGGCACTACCTACGACAAGCTAAACGTCTATGCGAATGGCTTTGTCAGTTTCGGCGCGCCGCAGAAGGACCCGACCGGCATGGGTTTCTACCGGGGTGATGCGATTCCGTACAGCGGCCTGCCGAACAACATCATCGCATTCGCGTGGACTGACTGGTCGCCACAGCGCGCCGATGGTGGAGTTCGCTTTGAGACCCGCGGCACGGCGCCGAACCGGCGGTTCCTGCTGCAGTTCAACAACGTACCCGAGTACAGCAGCAGGGGTACGGGGCCCGGTCTCCTAATGATGCAGCTCGTGCTCGAGGAGAGTACGAACACCATCACTATCTACACCAACACGATGAGCCAGACGACCCTGGGCCAGCGCATCACCCAGGGAATCGAGAACGCCGACGGCACTGCGGCGGTTTTCGACAGCGTCTTCAATCCGGTTAATGGCGTCACGAGCCCCCGCGTCAGAAACGTTTTCGCACTCACCAACGACGCCGTTCGCTTTACGCCGCCGCGCCCCCCGACGGTCACCCCACCGGCGAACGTCGTGGTCTCAACGACCGGACCGGCACAAAGTCTCGTGCCCGCAATCGGTGCGTGCGCCGGAAATGCTGACCCCGGAGTTGCGACGGCCACCGACGACGTGGGTGTTGTGAGTCTGGTCGGTGTCAGAAGCGACGACGCGTCGCTACCGCTCAACGCGCCGTATCCACTCGGGATTACAACTATCACCTGGACGGCAACCGACACCGACGGCATGCAAACGAGTGAGACCCAGACGGTGACGGTAGCCGACAAGGAGAACCCGTTCATTTATGCGCCCGCCAATCTGTCGGCGGACAATGATCCTCATCTTCCCTCGGCGGTTGTCTCGGTTGCCGCTCCGGAAGCCAAGGACAACTGCTCGGACAACATCACCGTCTCGGGCAGCCGTAGCGATGGCGCTCCGTTGACCGCACCGTTCATGGTCGGCGTGACGAAAATCACCTGGACGGCGAAAGACGCCGCCGAAAACACAGCCTCGGCGGAGCAGCTGGTCACGGTGTTCGACAAGGAAGCTCCCGTGATGTCTACGGCGAACATCTCTGTCCCCGCGACGAGCCCGAGCGGCGCCGCGGTGAACTTCCAGGCGACCGCAACCGACAACGTCGGCGTCGTATCGATCGTCTGCGATAAGCCTTCGGGAAGCGTTTTCCCGATTGGCACGTGGCCAGTGCAGTGCACCGCAGCTGACGCCGCGGGCAACAGCGCTACGGGCACCTTCCAGGTGACCGTGTTCGATGCGCCGACCCAGATCCGCAACCTGATGCAGTACGTTGTCGGACTGGCGCTCTCGAGCGGCACCACCAATCCGCTGGTGAACCAGCTGCAGGCTGCGCTGCGAGGCGACAGTCACGTGGCGTGCGTGAAGATGCGGGACTTCATAAAGCTGGTCGGCACCAAGGGCCGCGAGATTCCGGATGCCTCGGAAGCTTACATGAACGCCGAGTCGACCCGGATCATGTCGGTGCTGGATTGCCAACTGGTGGATGGACACGCTGAGCAGTTGTCAGCCGGACACAACTAATCGCTCGGATGGTCGAGCAGCAGTCATAGATTCAGCAGTGAAAAGGGACGCACGAAAGTGCGTCCCTTTTCTTTGGGCGGCATGTCTTCTGCACATTCGGAAGGCATGCCGACCTCCAAGAAAATCGACGAGCTGTACGACCTCATCGAGGGCATCGAGACCGCGATGTTCACCACCCGCCGGCCCAACGGCCAGCTCGTGTCGCGTCCGATGCAGACCCAGGATCGCATCGAAGGCTGCGACCTCTGGTTCGTCACCGACGCCGAGACCCACAAGCTCGACGAGCTCGCGCTCGATCCCCACGTCAACTGCGCGTACTACAACAACAAGAGCCGCGAGTGGGTATCAGTCTCGGGCGTGGCGCACGTCTCCAAGAATCGGAACCGCATTCGCCAGCTGTACAAGGAAGACTGGAAAGTCTGGTTCGGCGACGAAGGCGGCGACCGCGACGGCGGGCCCAACGACCCGCGCCTCGCGCTGATCATGGTGGAGGCCGAGTCCGCTACCTATATGAAGGTCAACAAGCCGCGCCCGATCGTCCTGTTCGAGGTTCTTAAAGCCATGGTTACCGGCAGCCGCGTCGACATCGGCGACATCAGAGAGATAACCGCCGGCGAATTGATGGATTAGGCAGGACTCCGCAGCTTCTCTGCCAAATTGTCACGGCGCCCCTCCAATTCGAGGGGCGCTTCGCGCATATTGGGCGGAAGAATCCACCCTCGCTCGCACGAAAATGGTTGACGCGACATCCACACCCGCGGCGGACGCCTCCCGCGTCCCGCCTCCCGCCTCCCTCAAGCGGACGCCCCTCTACGACGTCCACAAGGCTCTTGGAGCCAAGATCGTCCCCTTTGCCGGGTTCGAGATGCCCGTTCAGTACCCGACCGGTATAACCGCCGAGCACAAGGCGGTTCGGGAAAAGGCCGGTTTGTTCGACGTCAGCCACATGGGCGAGTTCATCGT
>DATFGW010000075.1:0-4372 GCA_035249045.1 Gemmatimonadaceae bacterium
CCGCGACTATCGACCTTGAGCTGCAGCGCGAAATCAAAATCGGTGACCTCGTAGGTTCCGGAATACTCGGCGGGATTCGCTCTGACGGCGGGCTCGCTTACGACACGGCGATACTTGGACTTAGTAATCCCGCGCTTGGTCTTCGTGACGTCCTTGAACTTGCTGAACGAAGCCGCGATGACTTGCGTGCGCGATTGCACGTTGCTGCCGGATGCGATGGTCTGTGCGGAAAGACTTGTCGCAATCATGCTGAGGCTCATGACCACGGCCGGTCGGAGGATGCTCATTCTGACCTCTCGTTAAGTGTCCAATCCTGTTTGACAACTCGGGCGCAGAATTGGTTGGGCCCCTTTGCCAAGCGGGTGCCCGCTCTCAACTTGTACTCCATGCCCAAGCGCAAACTCCTGCTCAGAGCAATCGCGAACCCACGCCAGATCAGCCTCGATGACGACGATGCCGCGCCGCCCGACAATCTCCCCGAAGGCGATGATCTCAAGAAGGCGACCAAGCGCGAGCTGAAGCGGCTAAAAAAACTACAAAACGTCTTCTACGCCGACGCGCGGTACGCGCTTCTGATCGTCCTCCAGGGGCGCGACGCGTCGGGCAAGGATGGCACCGTCCGCAAGGTGTTTCGGGGTGTCAATCCGATGGGGTGCGAGGTTACCAGCTTCAAGGCGCCCACCGACGAAGAGCTCGCTCACGATTTCCTGTGGCGGATCGAGAAACGCGTTCCAGCCCGGCGGATGATCGGGATCTTCAATCGCTCACACTACGAGGACGTGATCGTTGCGCGAGTTCACGAGATCGTTCCCCGTGAGATCTGGGAGGCGCGCTACGACCAGATCAACGAATTCGAGCGAGGGCTGACCGAGAACTCCGTCGTCATCCTCAAGTTCTTCCTTCACGTATCGCGCAAGGAGCAGAAGAAGCGGCTCCAGGAGCGCCTCGACAATCCGAAGAAGAACTGGAAGTTCCGCCTCGGCGATCTGGACGACCGTAAGAAATGGGACGATTACACCGCCGCCTACCACGACGCCATCGCGAAATGCAGCACCAAATGGGCGCCGTGGTACATCGTCCCCGTCGACGATGAGGCTGCGCGGAACTATCTCATCGCCAACAAGATCGCCGAGACCCTCGACGGACTCGGCCTCGAGTATCCGAAGCTCGACAAAGGATTGAAGAATATCGAGATCGAGTAATCAACCATGGGTATCGACTCGAACCTCTCCATGGCGGCAGATTGACATGTAGATTGCGTATGACTCGACTCCCGGTTGCAGGTCACCTGGTCACGTGCAAAGGCTTTCTCGCTTAGCCGTCGCTGCCGTCACTGGCGCGAGCATGATGTCGTGCGGCAAGGACGCCACGGCTCCCGTCCCCGTCCTCACGACGCTTACGGTTTCCTTCCAGGAAACGCCGATCTCCGTCGGCCAGACGGCGAACGCACTCGCCAGTGGAAAGGATCAGTTCGGCGCGGTGATCGGCACTGGCACTGTAAGCTGGTCAACCGGGTCGTCCGCGATAGCCACCGTCACCCCCGACGGTGCGGTTACCGGCGTAGCGCCGGGACAGACAACCCTCACGGCGACGGCCGGCGGCAAGCAAGCAGGAGTCGCAATTACCGTTACTCCCGCGCGGCCGAATTGCACCACCGGCGGCACTCTGCAACTTGCCGTCGGCGACGTCCAGACCCTCAGCGCAGCCGAGAAAGATGGAGTGTGCGTCGGCGGCGGCGCTGCTGCGTCCGAGTACGCGTTGATTGTGTTCCACGCCACCGACATCGCGGGGAGCAACATCTCACTCCGCGTAACGGCAAGCGGCACGTCGCCGGTTGAGGCGAGCGCCGTCCCCTCGGTGCAAGTACCTCAGGGCATGGCCGCCCGCGCGACAGCAATGACGGCAAGCGACACTTGGGAATCGCAATTCAGAGAGCGCGAGCGGCGTGAGGTCGGCTCCCGGATTGAATCGTTCCGGCGCTCGCGAATCTCGGGGACGAGCGCGCTGTCCCCGAGGTTTCTGGTTGATGTGCCAGTCAACCCAACCGTCGGATCCGTTGTGCCAATCAATGCAAACCTCACCAGTAATCTGTGCTCCACCGCGAAGGAGATTCACGGCGCGACGGTCATAGCGGTCTTGCCGCACACGATCGTGTTGTCGGATACGCTGTCACCTCCTGGTGGCTACACCGCGGCGGAAATGACTGATTTCGGGCAGCAGTTCGACACCCTCGGCTACGCGGTCGACGTCGAGAACTTCGGCGCTCCAACCGATATCGACGGCAACGGCCGCATCGCAATCCTGTTTACACCGGGCGTCAACGTGATACCTGCACCTCCCGGTGCAACCGTCGCCGGACTCTTCGCCAGCCGGGATCTCGCCCCGGTCTCCTCGTGCGCGTCGAGCAATGAAGGCGAGATGTTTTATTTGCCGGTCCCCGACCCCAACAAAACCATTAATGGGGCCTATGCCAACAAATCGGCTCTGGCCAACGGGATTCTAAGCGCGCTCGTTCACGAAATGCAGCATCTCATCAATGCTGGTCGCCGAATATATGTCAACAATGCGTCGTTTCTGGAGGAGACCTGGCTTAACGAAGGCCTGAGCCACATCGCGGAGGAGCTGCTCTACTATCGTCGCTCCGGCCAGACGCCTCGCTCCAACATTGATCTCGCTACCATACAATCGAGTCAGGCCCAGGTTGACGTGTTCAACGCCGATCAAATTGCGAACATGCTCCGGTTGAGGGCGTATCTCCGCTCAACGGAGAACATTTCGCCATTTGGATCGACAGACTTGTTGGAGACACGCGGCGCAACGTGGCAGCTGCTTCGCTACGCCGCGGACAGAACGGGAGGAACGGAGCAGACTGTATGGGCCGCGCTCGTTAACTCGACCACTTCCGGGATGGCAAACTTCAACGCGGTCTTTGGCGACCCCGTCAGCATATCGCGCGACTGGGCCGTGGCGCAGCTCCTCGACGACGCGGGACTCGGCACGACTCCGAATTACACGCACCCGAGCTGGAATTACCGCAGCGTGCTGCCTTCGCTCAATTCAGGCAAATTTCCGCTTTCCGTGAGAACGCTGCTCGATACCCCGATCGATTTGCTATTGACCGGCGGCGGCGTGTCGTACTTGCGATTCAGAGTCTCTGCCAATGCTCCCGCGACCATTAGCGCAACGGCTTCGGGACGGTCAGTGCCGGCGGCAGTGGACTTCATTCTGGTGAGAACGCAGTAGTGTCTCGGGGTCTTGCTCTTCTACTCGCCCCGCTGTTGTTCGCGACTTCCGTGTCGGCCTGCCATCAACCGACCCGCATCGACGTGACCCAGGCCAGGCCGGACTCCGTCCGTGGGATCGTATCCATCACCGGCACGGACTTCGATCAGCACATCGTCATTCGGTCGGCAAATGCTGTCACTCCGGTCACCGCCACGCCGGCCGATTCCGCAGCCCTCTCGAGGATCGGTGGAGTCGAAGTGCTCGCAATTGGTAGTCGCTCCTCCGGACATTTCCACCTCGACCACTTTACTGCCTTGGCGGTGGATGGATCTCCAGTGGTCGACGGGGTCCTTCGAGCGGCGGGCGACGGCCTGAAGCTCGACACGGCCAACGGCACGGTTTCGCTGGGAAATCCGCCCGACGCTCTGCGGAATCT
The DNA here is from genome assembly GCA_035249045.1 of Gemmatimonadaceae bacterium. Lineage (GTDB taxonomy): Bacteria > Gemmatimonadota > Gemmatimonadetes > Gemmatimonadales > Gemmatimonadaceae > UBA4720. The sequence continues at coordinate 3,662 of DATFGW010000075.1, forward strand.
CATTGCCGCCCGGGTATGGATAGCCGGTCCGCTCGATACCGGGCCAAACAGTTACGGAGTGATCTCACTGCCCAAAGCGCGGTGAATTCGCGTTCCGCCGTGCGCTAGTTCGCCCCGCGGAATCGTCTCGATACGACTTCGCCAACTAGTCCGACCGCGAAGATCATAAACAGAAGCGCGGTCCAGGTGACCATGTCGCGCGCTCTCAATGCCGAGGGCTGCGCTGTCGACCGCGGCCCGATTGAAGACATAAGATCGGCGAATGGTGCGGGATCATCTTTCGGTAGTTGCGCGCCCGACCCGGCCTGTCGAGGGACATGCGGCCCATACGCGACATCGCTCACCAGCCGTGTCCACAACCGACGATGCTCGGCGACGGCGCTGTCGCCGCCAGTCATTCGAGACTTCCAGGTGTCCTCATAGGCAGTCTGAAGCAGTCGACCGGCGCCGAGCCGCCGCGCTGAAATCGTCGTCGCCGCACCGCGCTTCTCCAGGACGATCGCATCTGCTCCGACGGCGCGCAGCGGCGCCAGCGCGTTGGAGGCAGCCGCGGCCGGCGCGAGAATCAGACCGCCGCCGCTGCGCACGTACTGACTCAGTCGCGCGGCGTATGGTGCCGCCGTCGCATCCAGCGCAATCACCGCCGAGTAGCGCGATGTGTCGATGGGCGCGACCGTTCCGGTGGTGACTTCGGCGGCGGGCGCTACCCGC
>DATFGW010000076.1:0-24927 GCA_035249045.1 Gemmatimonadaceae bacterium
ACGCCAGGACGCACAACCTCGAGCTCAAAGGCGAGAAGTCGGGCGTCAATCGCGAGCAGACCGTGCTCGTCGGAAAAACCATCACCTACAGCGATTCGACCAAGATCATCATCGCGCGAGGGGACACAGTGATCCTTCGCGATCCGGAACAGCAGGCCGCTGATGTGATCGCGCGCGGTCAGATGGTATACAGCGTTGCGCTGCGACGGGGGTGCGTCACCAATATCAGCACGTCGGTCGAATCGGGCGAAAAGTGGTTCGTCGAAGGAGCCAACGCATGCTTCGTGAGCCAGCCGGTATTCGTGCCGGATACGAGCCGTGGTCGCGAGACTGCGTTTTACGCGCGGAACGCATCTCTCACGAGCTGCGACGACTCCATTCCCGATTATCACTTCCAGGCCAAGCAGATCAAGATGGTCTCGAAGAACATCATGGTAGCGCGTCCGGCGGTGTTGTACATCGGCGACGTTCCGATCCTCTGGCTCCCGTTCATCTTCCAGGACATGCGGTCGGGGCGGAGGAGCGGGATACTCACGCCGCGATTCGGCATCACGGAGCTGTTTCGCAACAGCCCGACCTATCGCCGCGAGGTCGACAATCTCGGCTACTACTTCGCGATCAGCGATTATATGGATGCGCAAATCGCCATGGACTGGCGGAGCGGCAGTCGACCAACGGAAGGCGATCCTGGCTGGGTCCGGTTCAACGGAGAGCTGCAGTACCGCTGGCTCGACCGATTCATGACGGGACGGATCGGACTCTCCCACCACTCCCAGCGCGACGGCAGCACCAACACCGGATTGAGCTGGTACCACAGCCAGGATTTCTCGCAGGACACCCATCTTCACACCAACATCAATTACGTCACGAATACGTCGATCCAGAGGACGACGACGTTCAATCCGATGCAGGTGCTGGCTTCTATCACGTCGAACATCGACTACGCCACCAAGCTTGGACCCGCATCGCTGGACATTGGTGGCCAGAACACCCAGCACCCGGGACGGAAGACCGTCGACCGGACCTTCCCGGTCTTAAGCATCACGTCTCCGACGATTGCGGTGACATCCTGGCTGGATTGGACACCGACCTTCAACTACACGACCAGCCAACAGCTGAACAGCGATCAGGCCGGCGATTTCACGTATCGCTTTTTCACCAACGCGCGGGGAGAGCCGGATTCGGTGGCGTTGAAGCGGAACGCAAGGCAGACGTCGTCGAGCTTCAATACTCCGATTCGAATCGGCGGCTTCACCTGGAGCAATAGCTTCAAGATGACCGACAACGAGATCGACGCGCCGCAGAACTTCATCGTGCGCGATCCGAACGACTCGTCGAAGCGCACCAACCGAATCTTCGCCAAAACCTTCGATACCGACGTCGATTGGCAGACGTCGTTCACTCTGCCGAGCATTGGGCACAACTCGCTCAACCTGGTGCCGAGCTTCTCGATCGTGAACGTCGACGGCAGTCACGGATTCTGGGTGCGGTCTCACCTGAACGGCGGGCGGTTCGTCACCCAGTCCAAGCGGATCTCGACCGGGCTGTCTGCTTCGCCCACCCTGTTCGGGCTATTTCCCGGCTTCGGTCCCGTGACTCGCTTCAGGCACTCTATCACGCCGCAGCTCTCATGGACCTACGCACCCAGCGGCAAGCTCAGCGACGAGTTCCTCCAGGCGACCAATCGCAGCCGTCAGAGTTACCTTGGCGCGCTCGCGCAAAACACACTGAGCCTGACCGTTTCCCAGGTGCTCGAGGCGAAGCTGCGCAGCAGCGATACCAGCAGCACCGCCGAGCCGAAAAAAGTCAGAGTACTCTCCACGGACTTCTCGGCGCTGTCGTGGGATTTCGAGCGGGCGCGGAAGACCCACCGGTCAGGTTTCAACTCGCCGAACTTCTCCGCCAACTTCACGTCCGATCTGCTGCCGGGATTCCGCAGCGGCATCCAGTGGTCGTTGTATCAGGGTGACATTCTGAGTGACTCCGCGGTCTTCAAGCCGTTCAGAACCAACATCAACGCCTCTCTCACCCTCAACAGCCAGTCGGGGATCTTCGGCGTCTTCAATCGACTTTTTGGCCGCGCGGCTCCGCCGACCCATCCCCAGGTCGAGAGCGTCGAGCCGAGTGCTGACGATGCCCTCGCCAGCCGTGTCGCGGCGACGCCGATCGCCGGTGTAACCTCGCGGAACCGGCAGTTCTCCATGCCGGCGAGCCAGGGATGGAGCACGACGCTCACCTATTCCTCGTCGCGGCAGCGGCCGCCGACGGGCAGCGGCAACATCATCGACGAGAACTTCTTCGCCACCCAGTGTGCGGCGGCGGTCGCCAATCCGATTCTCTACCAGCAGTGCATCGACCTCGCCCGGACCAGCCTCGCCAATAGCCAATCACCGCTGCAAAGCGGCATTGGTGGCGGCACCTTCATTCGGATGCCCGCCCAGGACAATCTCCAGGCGTCGACGACTTTCCACCTCACTCCGAAGTGGGGCGGGACCTGGAACACGAACTACGATTTTACGGCCAAGAAGTTCGGCATGCACACCGTCACCCTGCAGCGCGAGCTTCATGACTGGCGCGCGATCTTCGGCTTCACCCAGGCGCCGAACGGCAACTTCGCGTTCACCTTCTTCATTGCCCTCAACGCGGAGCCCGATCTAAAATTCAACTATGACAAGCAGACGTACCGTCCAGTAGCCCGCTGACGTTGACCTCCGCTACTACGCGCCGGCTCAACATCACCAACGGCGACAGCGCCGCCGGCACCCTGAGTGATGCCGGCATCGCGGGGAAAATCATCGCCTGGCGTGACGTGCTGCACGAGGGACCCGTCGATTCATCTTTGTCGCTCGAGGATCTGAGCACGCAGCGCGCGCGCTTCATTGCCGAGCAGGGGTGGGATGATTTCGCGCACGTGAGCGGAAACTTCGCTGAGCGCGACCGCGCCATCCGCCACCTGGATTACTTCGACGAGGTGGTGCTGTGGTTCGAGGACGACCTGTACGATCAGCTGCAGCTGATCCAGCTGCTCGATTTCTTCGCCGCGACGCCGGGGAAGAAGCTGTCGCTGGTCGTCGTCGAGGGATACATCCCGCCGCTTTCCGCCAGGCAGATCGCGTTCCTCGACGAGAACCGGCCCGGTGTAACCAAGGCACAGCTCGAGCTGGCCGTCAAAGCGTGGCGGGCTTTTGGCTCGCCCGACCCGACCGCGGTGGCGGATGTGCTCGTCGAATCGACAGCCTCTCTGCCTTACCTCGCGCGCGCACTCACCAGGCAGCTCGAGGAGTTCCCGTCGACCGACAACGGTCTCTCGCGCTCCGAGCGTGAAGCGCTCACTGCAATCGAGGCCGGTCATTCGACTCCAGTGAGGGCGTTCCTCGAGGTCGCGCGCCTGCAGGAGAGTATCTTCCTCGGTGACATCGTCTTCTACTCCTACCTGCAACGGCTGAGCGGAAAGAAAGACGCGCTCGTCACCTGGAGCGATGGCAGGCCGGTGGTCGCCCCCGATTCACGACGCGCTCGCGAATTCGTCGACGGTGAGCTGACGGTCACACCATTGGGGCGCGAGGTTCTGGCCGGTAGGCGGGACTGGCAGACCATCAACACCAGAGCTCGCTGGCTAGGCGGGGTGGAGATCGTACCGGGCGGCGGCGGCTGGCGTTGGGATCGGGATCGACGTCAGCTGACACGCATAGCGAAGCCCAAGCCGGCGAAGCGCGGCAAAACGAAATGACAGAGACGATTCTCATCGACGGTGATTCTCTGACGGTCGATGAAGCCTACGCCGTCGCCGTCGAGCGACTCCGTGTCAAGCTCGATCCAAAAGCGCGCGAGCGAATGCTGCGCACCCACGCCGTCGTGGACGACATCGTGGCACGCAATGCGGTTGTCTACGGAGTCACGACTGGCTTCGGCAAACTGTCCGAGGTCGCGATACCGCACGATAAACTCGCCCAGCTGCAAGTGAATCTGGTGCGAAGCCACGCGTCGGGTGTCGGCGACAGACTGCCCGAGCGTGAAGTGCGCGCGATGATGCTTCTCCGCGCCAACGTCATCGCCAAGGGATACTCCGGCGCGCGGCCCGACCTGGTCGATCTTATTCTGCAGATGCTCAACGCCGACGTGTACCCGCCGATCCCCGAGCAGGGAAGCGTCGGCGCGAGCGGCGACCTCGCCCCACTCGCGCACCTCGGTCTCACGCTGATCGGCGAAGGCACTCTGATCAAAGGAGATCGCGAGGCGCCGGCGGCAGCAATGCTGAAGGAGATTGGAGCGACACCGTTGGTGCTCGGGCCAAAGGAAGGCATCACTCTCATCAACGGCACCCAGACCCACACCGCCGTCGCACTCATCGCGCTGGTCCACGCTCGCGCGCTCTGGCGCACCGCCCACGTCTCCGGCGCGATGTCACTCGAGGCGCTACTCGGCACGCCCGTCGCGTTCGATGCCCGCATCCACGAAGCCCGCGGTCAGAAGGGTCAGATGCGATCCGCGGCTTTGCTGCGCGATCTTCTCGCCGACAGTGAGGTCCGTGAATCCCATCGACTCGGCGACCCGCGAGTTCAGGATCCGTACGCGCTGCGCTGCATGCCGCAGGTCCACGGCCCGGTGCTCGACGCGCTCGACTTCATCGACGATGCCGTCTCGCGCGAGCTCAATGCGGCGACCGACAACCCGCTGGTCTTCGAGAACGGCGAAACCCTGAGCGGCGGAAACTTTCATGGACTCACCGTCGCGATGGCGCTCGATTTCCTTGCGATCGTCCTCACCAATCTCGCGACGATGGCCGAGCGACGCATCGATCGGCTGGTGCATCCGGATCTCAATCAGGGGCTTCCCGCCTTTCTTACCGCCGACGCCGGCGTTAACTCTGGATTCATGATGGCGCAGGTCACCGCCGCGGCACTGGCGAGCGAGTGCAAGGTGCTGTCGCACCCAGCGAGCGTCGACACCATTCCCACCGACGGCAGCAAGGAAGATGTCGTGCCGATGGCAATGGGCGCAGCTTGGAAGGCGCGGCGCGTTCTCCGCAATCTCGAGAACATTCTCGCGATTGAGCTCATGTGCGGAGCGCAGGGCATCGACTTCCGCGCGCCGCTGCGGCCGGGCCGTGGAGTGCGCACCGCGCACGAGCGGGTGCGTGACATCGTTCCGAGACTGGAGGCCGATCGCGTGTTGAGCACCGACATCGCCGCGCTGATGCGCGCCGTATCGGAGCTGCGCTTCGCGGACATCGGTGCCGTGACATGACAGACCTGAGGGTACGTTTCGATCCGAAGGCCTTCGACGTGTCGCATCGTGAGCACGCGAACATCCACGCCCCGCGCGGGACTCGGATCTCCTGCAAGGGGTGGCAGCAGGAAGCCGCGCTTCGGATGCTGATGAACAATCTCGATCCGGAAGTCGCCGAGCGTCCCGATGATCTGGTGGTTTACGGCGGGACGGGGAAGGCGGCGCGCAACTGGGAATGCTTCGACGCGATCGTGCGCGAGCTCACCACCCTCGGCGCCGACGAGACGCTGCTCGTGCAGAGCGGGAAGCCTGTCGGCGTGTTTCGCACCCACGCCGGCGCGCCGAGAGTGTTGATCGCGAACAGCAATCTCGTTGGACGCTGGGCAACCTGGGACGTCTTCCGCGATCTCGAGCGCAAAGGGCTGATGATGTACGGCCAGATGACCGCTGGTTCGTGGATCTACATTGGCTCGCAGGGAATCGTTCAGGGGACTTACGAGACCCTTGGCTCGGTCGCGCGCAAGCATTTCGGTGGCAGTCTGCGCGGACGATTCGTCCTCACCGCGGGGCTCGGCGGAATGGGCGGTGCGCAGCCGCTCGCTGCAACAATGCAGGGTGCCGCGGCGCTGGTCGTCGAAGTCGATGAATCGCGGATGGAGAAGCGGCTGCAGATGAAGTATCTCGATCGCCGGGCCACTGATCTGGACCAGGCGCTACAGCTGATCTCGTCTGCGACGAGGGCGGGCGAACCGCTCTCAGTCGGCTTGCTAGGCAACGCCGCGGAAGTACTGCCCGAGCTCGTGCGTCGTGGCATCACGCCCGACGTTCTCACCGACCAGACCAGCGCGCACGACATGCTGAACGGTTACGTGCCTGCCGGAATTCCACTGACGGAAGCACTGTCGCTGCGCGCCGAAGATCCTGAAGAGTATATACGACGCTCGACAGCGTCCGCCGTGCAGCACGTCGCCGCGATGCTCGAGATGCAGAGGCGCGGCGCGATCACCTTCGACTACGGCAACAACATCCGCACGGTTGCCTTCGACGCGGGACTCACAAAAGCGTTCGACGTTCCCGGGTTCGTGCCCGAGTACATCCGCCCGCTGTTCTGCGAGGGCAAGGGCCCGTTCCGGTGGGTCGCGCTGTCGGGTGACGCGAAAGACATCAAGCGCACCGACGATCTCGCGCTCGAGCTGTTCCCGCACGACGAGCATCTGCATCGCTGGATCTCACTCGCACAGAAGAAAATCAGGTTTCAGGGACTGCCTGCCAGAATCTGCTGGCTCGGCCAATCCGACCGCGCGAAGTTCGGGGTGGCAATCAATGATCTGGTCGCGAGCGGAGAGATCTCGGCGCCGATCGCCATCGGCCGCGATCATCTGGACACCGGCAGTGTCGCGTCGCCATTCCGCGAGACCGAGGGAATGCGCGACGGATCAGACGCCGTCGCCGACTGGCCGCTGCTCAACGCGATGCTCAACGTCGCGAGCGGCGCGTCGTGGGTGTCGTTTCATCACGGCGGTGGAGTCGGCATTGGGAATTCGCTGCACGCCGGCCAGGTGATTGTCGCCGACGGCACGCCCGAGATGCGCGTGCGGCTTGAGCGGGTGCTCACCAACGATCCAGGAACCGGCGTCGCCCGTCACGCCGACGCCGGCTACCAGGAAGCCAAAGACACCGCCAAGAAGCACGGGCTGCATCTTCCGATGATCGGCTGACATGCTCACCCGCGAGTTCAAGCCGTGGCACGTCCCGTTGTTTCTCGTGAAGTATGCCTGGCTCACGGCGAAGAAGCGTCCGGTACTGGTGCACTTCGAGGTGACCATGCGCTGCAACGCGCGCTGCGGCTTCTGCGACTACTGGAAGACCGATGCGTCGGCGAAGGAGACCGAGCTCAAGTCCTTCGCGGACGCGGCGCGCTTCTTCAACCCAATGGTCATCACTTTCACAGGTGGCGAGCCAACTCTGCGGCGCGACCTCGAGGACATCGTCAGCGCGGTGAACGACGCGGTGACACTCAAGTACGTGACGCTGATAACGCATGGGGGGATGCTTTCCGCCGAGCGTGCTCGCTCGCTCTGGAAAGCGGGGATCAATCAGTTCAACATCTCGCTCGACTACCTCGACGATCGGCACGACACCGCCCGCGGAATTCCCGGGCTGAGTGGTCGCATCATGACCGCAGTTCCGAAGATGCGCGAGATGGGGATCAGCGGCATTCGATTCAACACGGTCATCAAGCACGACAACCTCGATCAGCTGCTGCCGATCGTGCGTCGCGCCCGCGAGCTGGGCTGCGGGGTCAACTTCAGCTGCTACACCGACGCCAAGAACGGGAATGCGCAGGGGCTGATTCGCGACGATCAGACGCGCGAGGTGTCGGAGGTGATCACGCAGCTCCTCGATTACAAGCGGCGCAACCGCGGCGTCATCACCAACTCGGACTACTATCTCGAGCAGCTGCCGCGATACGTGCGCGGCGAGATGAAGGAGCCGTGCCGCTCGGGAATGCGGACCATTCACATCGATCCGACGGGCCAGGTGAAGCGGTGCCCGGATTTCCCGGCCGACTTTCACTGGAAGGATTTTCAGAAGTACCGGCCGATCGACTGCAATGCGTGCTACTACGCGTGCCGGGGGGAGGCGCAGGCGCCGTTGAAGTTCTCGAGGGTGCTCGATGTCATGGCGTCGCCCACTCGGGGGCTTCCTGTCATGGATGGGAGGACTAACTGAAGACTACCGGCGGGAGGCCGTCGGCCACACGGCGAGAGGCCACGGGCGACTGCGACGATGGTCTCGAAGCGTAAGCCCCTGGCCTCCAGCCGACCCGCACACCGCCTCCCGCCGGTAGTCTTCTTTGGTAGTTGACCAACTCTGACGCCACCGCATCGCTGTGACTGACCTCCTTTTCTTCAACGCATCCCAGATCGTAACCTGCGCCGGCCCCCCTCGCGCGCGCCGTGGCCAGGAGATGGGAGAGGCGGGGGTGATCACGAATTCCGCGGTCGCGGTCAGCAATGGCCGCATCGCGATGCTCGGCGCCGCAAGTGATCTCCGCAACGCTTTCCCCAACGCGGAAATCGTCGATTGCCGCGGCGGCGTTCTCACGCCGGGTCTCGTCGATTCACACACCCATGCGGTGTTCGGAAAGCCGCGCTACGAGGAGCACGAGCTGCGCGCCGCGGGACACGGCTACATGGAGATCGCAAAGCGTGGCGGCGGCATTCACGCGTCGGTGCGCGATTTTCGGGGGCGCAGCGAGGACGAGCTGTACGACCTCGCCGTCGCGCGCATCACCGAGCTCGCGTCGTACGGCACCACCACCTTGGAGATCAAGAGCGGTTACGGACTTTCAGTCGAGGACGAGCTGAAGGCGCTGCGGGTGATCGGCCGCCTCGCCGAGCGACTACCGCTTCGGATCGTTCCCACCTGGCTCGGCGCTCACGAGATCCCGCACGAATACCGCGCCAGCGACGCCGCGCGCGCCAGCTACATCTCGTTGCTCATCGAGGAGATGCTGCCGAAAGTGATCGCGCAGGGCATCGCTCGATTTGCCGACGCTTTTTGCGAGCCGGGGGTTTTCACGGTGCCAGAAACGCGTCGCATCCTCGAGGCATCCCGCGCTGCCGGACTCGGGCTCAAGCTCCACGCCGACGAGCTGGAGCCTTGTGGCGGCGCCGAGTTGGCCGCGTCGATCGGCGCGGTCTCGGCGGACCATCTGGCGGCGATCTCGCCGGCGGGAATCAAGGCGCTGGCGTCGTCAGGGACGGTCGCGACTCTGCTGCCCGGAACGATGCTCTTCCTCGGCAAGCCGAAGCAGGCCCCGGCCCGCGCCCTCATCGACGCCGGCGCCGCTGTCGCCCTCGCCTCTGATTTCAATCCGGGGACTTCGCCGACAGTTAACTTTCCCTTGATGCTGACGCTCGGCGTCAGCCAGCTACACATGAGTACCGCCGAGGTGCTCGTCGCCGCGACGGTAAATGGAGCCGCGGCAGTGTCGCTGGCGGGTGAAATCGGTCAGATTGCGCCCGGTTTCGCTGCCGATCTCGCTCTCTTCGCCATCAGCGATGTGCGAGAGTTGCCATACTGGTACGGCGCACGTCTTTGTGTCGGGTCGTGGAGGGCTGGCGCGCCTTGTCACCCCTATGAAAACCTAGGTAAGTTGAACCCTCGTCTCCCGGAGAATGTCCCAGCCGGGTAAGTCACATTACTCGGCCGCCACGGAATGTCCAACGTCGACAAGCTGAAAAAAAAGGCTGCCGAATTTGAGCAGAAAAAGCAGTTCGACCGCGCGCTCGAGGTGTATCTCCAGATCATCGAGGCGACCGGGACCAGTGACGACCGCGATGTAACGGTCTTCAACCGGGTTGGCGACCTCTACCTGCGCCTCAACAAGACCGATCAGGCGGTCAATTACTACGAGCAGGCGGTCGATCTCTACACCGACGGCGGGTACCTCAACAACGCCATCGCGTTGTGCAACAAGATCCTCCGGCACGCACCCCAGCGGCATCAGATCTACTACAAGCTCGGTAAGATCTCCGCCAAAAAGGGCTTCAACAGCGACGCGAAAAAGAACTTCCTCGAGTACGCCGACCGGATGCACCGCGCCGGCAAGGATACGGACGCCTTCAAGGCGCTCCAGGAGTTCGCCGATCTCTGCCCCGGACAGGATGACATTCGCCTGATGCTCGCCGACCAGCTCGCAAAGGCCGGCAAGAACGCCGAGGCGATCGAGCAGCTGCAGATCCTGCACGAGTCCCTCGATGCCGAGGGCCGCACATCGGAAGCCGAAGCGACCGTTCAGCGGATGAAAAGCCTCGATCCCAACGTCGAGCCCCGGCGGTCGAAAACTCCGGTGAAGAGCGACGCCGGTGGACTCGTGTTCCTGGACGTCGGGGCCTCGCCGGTTAAGCCGATGCCGAAGGTCGGTGGCCGCGAAGCTCGCCGACCCGCCACGCCACCGCGCCGGCCGGCGACGCCCCCGCACGTCCAGCCCCCGCCGGAGATCGACCAGCTCCAGGAGCTGGAGCCGCTGCCTGATTTCGAGCCCATCAATCCCGAAGCCGAGCCGCCGCTCCACGGCGAGCTTACGAGCGATGCCGGGATGTCGATGGAGCTGGATCCGGAGATCGAGCCTGAGCCGGAGATCGAGCTGGAGCCGACGACGATCCCCGGTCTGGAGCCGACCGCGTCCGGCCACGACCTCCATCAGGCCTCGACGCTCGGTGAGATCGAGCCAACGTTCGATCTGTCGGTCAGCGATGTCGACATCTCCCCGCTCGAGGGTCTGGAATCTTCCGCCGATCCGACCGCCTTTGCCACCGAGGCCGAGAATCCGATCGGACCGAGTGGAGTTGAGGGGCTGATCTCGTCTGACTCCGGCTTTGGCGTTACCGAGCCCGGGCTGGGCGAGCCGCTGTCCACCGAAGATCCCCTCGCCGGCCTCAACATCCTCGAAGACGACCGCCTCTACTCCGAGGAGACTCCGGTCGAGCATCCCGCGGCGGAGCGTGAAGCGACGCATGTCGCAGAGGATGACGTTCCGGCGATCGAGTCGATGGAACTGGATATCGGTCACGTCGAGCTCCACGAAGAGGTCGCGGCAGAGCCCGAACACGAGCGTGAAAAGGCGGACGAAGCCCGCGAGCCGGAGCCGGTTGCTGCCCACGCGCACGAGGAAGAAGAGGAGCTCGAAGAAGAAGCGGACCGCGACGAAGAAGAGATCGAAGAAGAGGAGGAAGAGCCGGCGCCGCCGCCCAAGCCATCGCGGCCCCGACTCGTCGAGCCGACACGGGCGGCAGAGCAGGCGAGGCCAAAGGCGCCAGAGCCGCCGCGACCCAAGCTCGTCGAGGAGAGCAAGGCCAGGCTCGAGCCGCTTCGTATGACCCGCCCCAAGCCGAAGAAGGGCAAGACGCCGGTGCGGGAGGAATCTTCGCCGCAGCGCCAGCCGGTGAATCCTTTCATGCGGCCGCGAGGGAAATCCAAGCCGTCACCAAAGGCTCCGCCGCGGGTTGCCACTCCGCCCGCCGAAGTTCCGCGCGCAGCGACGCCAAAGGAGAATCCGCCGCAGCGCAGCGACGACAACTTCGTCGATCTCGGCGATTGGCTGCGTGAGGACCGCGGTCCGCGCTCGACCCGCATGGTGGCCCAGGAAGACCACAATCGCGGGGAAGGCGAGCAGGCCGACTTCACCGACATGCTGGAGAAATTCAAGGCCGGTGTGGCGGCTAACGTCGACGAGGAAGATTTCGACAGCCACTACGATCTCGGCATCGCGTACAAGGAGATGGGACTCATCGACGAAGCCATCGCCGAGTTCCAGAAAGCGCTGCGCGGCGCAACCCAGCGCATTCGCGCGTACGAGGCGCTGGGCCAGTGTTTCATCGATCGCAACGAACACGACGTCGCGATCACCGTGCTCGGCCGCGCGCTCCGTGAGCCCGGAATGGAAGACGAAGATCTCATCGGTGTGCTCTATCTACTCGGCTTCGCGTCGGAAGGCAGCAAGAAGCCGCGCGACGCTGCCGCGTACTATCAGAGGGTTTTCGCAATCGACATCGATTTCCGTGACGTCAGCAAGCGGCTCAAGCAGATGACCAAGGCGGCGTCGAAGTGAGATCTGCCGCGGCAGAGGGCGGCGAGCAGGTGAACGTCAGCGCGCGTCCCGGCGTCAGCCTCGCGACCATTCAGCAGCCGATCCGCTCCAGACTCGACGACGTTCTGCAGACGATGGCGCGGATCGTCTCCAGCGACCTGCCGCTCGTCGGCCAGGTGAGCGCGCACCTGCTCGCGATGCGCGGCAAGATGTTCCGGCCGACGATCCTCCTGCTCGCCAGCGAAGTCGAGGAGAAAGGGAAGGAGAAGGCTGTCACCCTCGCCGCATCGCTCGAGCTCATTCACCTGGCGACCCTCGTTCACGACGACGCGGTCGATCACTCGGCGCTGCGCCGCGGGATGCCGACCGTGAACGCGATGTTCAGCCACCAGGTGTCGGTCATCATGGGCGACTTTTTGTATTCGTCCGCGCTCACCCATCTCGTTGGACTCGGCGATCTCGAGGCCCTGCAGGCGTTGACGCGCGCGTCCACCGAGATGACGCTGGGCGAGATGCGGCAGCTCGCGGTGACCGATCCGCTCGCATTTACCGAGCGCGAGTACTACGCGCTGATCCGGTCGAAGACCGCGTCGCTGATGCGCGCCGCGTGCGAGCTGGGCGCGCTGTCGGGCGCGCGGAAATACACCGACCCATTGGGAGATTTCGGCGAGAATCTCGGCATGGCGTTCCAGATCGCCGACGATCTGCTGGACTATCGCGAGCAGAAGGAAACCACCGGAAAGCCGTCGGGGAACGACCTCCGCGAGCACAAGGTGACGCTGCCGTTGATCTACGCGTTGCGTGAGATGCCGGCAGCTTCGCTGCGCGAAGTGAAGCACCTTTTTGCCAGCGAAGCCGTCACCGACGAAGAGATCGCGACCGTCGTCGGCATCGTCGAGGAGAGCGGAGGCTTCGAGTACGCGCGGGCGCGTGGCGAAGAATTCGCGGACCAGGCGCAGGATGCGCTGAATGACCTGCCCGACAACGTGGCGCGCCAATCCCTCAGTGCGTCAATTTCCTACGTCATGGAGAGACATTCGTAATGCCACCACCGCCACGCGGCCATAACAGGCGCGGCTCATTATTTCACGCGTTGGTGCTCGCCTCGGGATTCGTGATTGGCGGCCTGCTGACGCAGGTTGGTCGCCGGTTCCTCCCGCCCGGCGCGGCGAAGGAGTTCTTCACGACGGGAGTGACGCCGTCGATCGGGCCGCTGCCGATCGATTTGATTATCCTTAAATTCGCACTCGGCCCGATCGCGCTCGATGTGTCACTTTTGAGCCTGCTCGGGGTACTGGTGGCCTACCTCATCGCACGTTCGCTCTTCTAGGAGTCTTCCATGTTTGGCAATCTGGGATTTCCCGAGCTGTTGATCATCATGGTGGTGATCCTGCTTCTGTTCGGCGCGAAGCGGATCCCCGAGATCGCCGGCTCGATGGGCAAAGGGATCAGGGAATTCAAGAAGAACATCAATGAGGCGAGCCGCGAGATAACCGCCGAGCCCCGGCCGTCGCTCGAGGATACCCAGGCGAGATTGTCGCCGGCGGAGCTGGAGAGGAGAAGGCAGGCGGAGGAGGCGGAGAGGGCGGCACCCAAGCGGTTGCTTTAGCGCCAAGCCCCAGAAGAATTGGTCGCCAATCGCTGAACTGCAACTGAACGGGCGGGAGGCGTCTGGTGTGCAGGCGCCGGGCGAGAGGTTACGACCGTGGGACGTTCCGTGCGCGCGAACGTTCATGAGCCAATTCGATTGATGCAGGCTGAATCGCGACGAATCGCTTTGATTCGGAGTGAGCGATTTCAAGAATCTGATCGTGTGGAGAAAGGCGCACGCTCTGGCGCTCAACGTGCGACGTGTCGCGTGTCGAATCCGCGGCGCGGACGACGTGCCTCTTCGAGGACAGATGATACGGGCGGCCCTGTCGATTCCAACCAACTTGGTTGAAGGCGCGGGACAGGTGAGTAGAAAGGATTTTGCCCGCTTCATACTCATCGCGCTGAACTCGACAACCGAACTCGAGTACCACCTCATCGTCGCCCGCGACGTGTGCGCGATCAGCGAATTGGACTTTCGGTCTCTTACCGATCAGACGATCGAGGTCCGCAAGATGCTGCATGGGCTGCGAAATCGCGTCGTGTCAACGCCTCGATTAGCGCGCGATAACGTCCCACAGTCGTAGCCTCTCGCTCCGCGCGCGATAACGTCCCACGGTCGTAACCTCGCGCCGGGCGCCTGCCCACCAGACGCCTCCCGCCCGTTCAGTTTGTAGTGTCCAGCAACCCGTTCGCTCGCTCTATTTTTCCTACTGTCCGCTCGTCTGCCGCGCGCTCGCCTCCACCTGCTTCCTCCGATCATCGATCTTGGCCACGGCCCGCAGATTACTCAGAAACTGCTGAACCCTCTGCTGCCGTAGCTGCGACATCGCCTGCTGCCGCAGCGCGGCCTTCTGCTTGTCGAACTCGGCTCGGTCCGCGGGGAAGCGCTTGTCGACGCGCTCGACGACCACGGCGGCGGTGCCGCGAATGGGCTCGCTCACCGTGTTCACCGGCAGTGAGAACGCCGCGCCCACTGCTTCGGGCGCCTGCGCCAGCTCCTTTACTCCGGTGATCCGCGTGAATGGCTTGGTGCTCACGACCTGCATGCCCATCAGCTTCGCCGCGGACTCGAGGCTGCTCGCGGCGGCGACCTTCGCGAAGTTGCGCGCCTGCGGAATCAGCGCGTCCACCTTTTTCTGGCGCATCAGGTAGCTCCGGATGTCCTGCTTGGCCTGATCGAGTGATTGCGTGCCGCCGGGAGTCAGCGAGTCCAGTCGAGCCAGATAGTAGCCGTCGTCGGCGTCGAAGAGCTCGCTGGTCTCACCGGGTCGCGCGCCCTCGAACGCCCACGATCCGACGCTCGGGATGTACTGGCCGTTGACGGTGAGCGGATTTCCCTCGATGACGTTCGCACGGATGACCGGGATCTGGAGCACTCTCGCCGCCGAATCGAATTTGGTCGGCTGGTCGGTCGACGCCGCCATGCGCGACAATGAATCCGCGCGCCGATCGGTTCTCGCCGCCGCCGAATCACTCTGCTGAATCCGCAGCAGAATGTGGCTGAGCGTGAGGGTGTCCCCGGCCCGGGCATCAAGACGAATGAGATGATAGCCGAACTGGGTGAGCACCGGCTGCGAGATCTCGCCGGGCTTGAGCGCGGCGGCGGCGGTCTCGAACGGTGCCACGAAACGTCCCTTCGGTCCTTTGCCGAGCGAGCCGCCGTTGACGGCTGACGCCGAGTCGGCCGACTCCGCACGCGCGACATCCTCGAATTTCTCGCCGCCAAGGATCTTCGCGCGCAATTCGAGCGCGTGGTTGCGCACCGCTGCCGAATCTGCCGCGGTAATCACCCTCGGCACGATGATGAGCGAGACCTTCGCCGTGCCCGAACGCTCGAACAGCTTCTTGTGGGTGTCGTAGTACGCGCGGATTTCGTCGTCGCTGACGCGAACGGCGGAGTCGGAGATGCGCTCCGGCTGAAACAGCACGAACGAGACCTGCGCCGAATCGTGCTGGTCCTGGTAGCGGCGCCACAGCTGATCGTCGGTGACATAGACATCACCGGCGACCTGGTCGAAAAGTTTCTCCTTCGGAATTTCGGTGCGGTAGTATTGCTCGAGCTGGTACAACAGGCCCTGCTGGCGGGCGAGAGGGCTGGTCAGAAAGCGCTGGTACTTGGCTGGATCGAACTGCCCGTCGGTCTGAAGATCGGGCGATTGCATCAGTCCCGGAGGCGGGCTGAATTTTGCCGCCTGCAGAATTTCATCGTCTGTAACCGTGATGCCACGCCGGCGGTACTCCTGGCGGAGCAGGGCGTCGGTAACGAGCTGGTCGTACGCCTGATCCATCAGACGCTGCCGCTCGTCGAGCGTGATACTCTGATTGCTGCGCTGGGTCGCCTCCTGCTCGAGGTTCTGGGTCGTTTGATACCACGTCGTGGCGAGAATGTCCTGACCGTTCACGGTCGCGACTGCAGTCGTGCTCGTCACTGGTGCTCTGCCGAGCAACCCCGACGTCTGGGCGAGGAGAAATCCTCCCACGAACAGGATGACGATGATTATCCAGATGTATTTTGCGGAGGCCCGCATTGCTGACAGCAAGGGCACTACTCCTGAATTCGGGAAGCGGGAAGCGGGAAAGCGATAAGCGGTAAGCGGGCAGAGAGAAGCGGAAGGAGGAGTGCTGCGCATCCCCCCTCCCGCATCCCGCTTCCCGCCTCCCGCTTCCCGCCACGTATAGCCTTGTAAGGTATGAGTTTGAGGGACCGAGATGCAAGTCGCGCAAACTCATCGAATGCTGCATCTTTCTCGTCGAGCCACGCGGCGGCGGCCGCCGACGCTCGGGCCAAGCCATTGTTGCGTGAAACCGGAGTTCCTGAAAGATCGGTCTCAATTCGCCCAGGAAAGTGGGCGAAATTGCGACATTCAAGCCCGATTGCTGCAGTCTGACAAGTAACGCCGAGTGGATTGCTGGAAGTGGGTAGTTTGGCGTAAAGCGAACGAGGGATCATGGATTACGACCGGCTGCGAGAGCTGCAGGAAAAATTCGAGGAAAATCCGCGTCGATACTTCGCCCCGCTCGCGAACGAATATCGAAAGGGCGGGCAGCCGAAGCGCGCCATAGAGATATGTCGCGCGCAGCTCGCGCAGATGCCGGGTCACATGAGCGGCCAGATCGTTTACGGCCAGTCGCTCTACGAAGCCGGTGAATTCGACGAGGCCCGAAAGGTCTTCGAGGGCGCGCTCACTCTCGATCCGGAGAATCTGATCGCGCTGCGGAGTCTCGGCGACCTGTCGCTGCAGAGCGGAAATACGGTCGAAGCGCGCAGCTGGTACACGAGGCTTCTCGACGCCGATCCGAAGGACACCGCCGTCATCGCCCTCGTTGACGAGATCGACAAAGCCGCAGATGCGGGAACGCCGGTGCCGGAAGAGATTCCCGGCGTCGACACCGACGCCGGCGATCAGGCGATCCCGTTCATTACCGACGCCACCGGCGGGCCGGTGGGCGAGGGGCCGGCTCCGTCTCCAGAGACGGCATTCACATCGACGGAGAGTGCGACCGAGGCTGCGCGGGATGTCTCGCCGGTGGCGCGCGAGGACAGCGGCGGCAGAGAATCCGTCGAGGCCGGCGCGGAATCGGCGCGCGAATCGGAGCCGCAGGCATCGCACGAATCCGAGCCGCGTGCATCGCACGAATCAGAGCCGCATGCCGCCAGGGAATCCGAGCCGCAATCCGAGGACGCGGCTGGAGCGCTCGAAGCAAGCCCTGCCGCGGAGAGCGAATCCGTCGCGATACCGGCGGGATCCACCGGGACTGATGCTGCTCCCCCCGAGGGACTCGAGCGACACTATCCCGTCGAGACTCCTGCCGAAGCACCGCCGCCGGCGCCGGAATCCGAGATCGAAATCGGACTCGGTGCGGAAGGCTTGCATAGTCGCGTCGAGCCGACGGGAAAAATCGGCGCCGAAGATTTGCGCTCCCTCGCACAGACCCCCGCGCAACCGATGGGCACCGAAGGATTGCGTGGCACCGAGCCCGCGGAAAAAGTCCCCGTCGGCACCGAAGGATTGAAGGGAACGCCGCCGCCGGCTCCGCTCGCCGGCGCAACTGGCTCGCGCTCCGATGACGAAGAAGCGCTGGACACCTGGACGCCTCCGCCGGGCGCGACGGTGCACGACCGCAGGGAGGCGCGCAAGGAAGACCGGATGTTCTCCGGCCCGGCGCCCGAGCCTTTCGTGAACGAGACGATGGCGCAGCTCTACCTGCAGCAGGGCTACCGACAGCTGGCACTCAGAGTGTACTACCAGCTCGCCGAGACCCGTCCCGGCGATCAGGCGCTGAAGGACCGGATCGCCCAGATCGAAGCCGAGGATCGAGCCGCGCACCCAGAGGCGGCTGCCGTGGAGCGACCGAAGCCGGAGGCTGCGCCACCACCCGCCGAGCCCACGGTTCCACATCAGATGGAATCGAAACGCGAGCCGGCGCCGGTTGACACTCCGAAACCGCCCGCACCACGAGCTCCCTCCATCGAGGCTCCGACGCCGGGACGCGGCGCGGAATCCGAGGAAGCGCCACGGTTCGATCGCACGCCGGTCGATTCTCCACCGCCGCCACCGTCGCGGCCATCCGCTCCGCCCCGCGAGCGCGAGTCGATCGAATCGCCGGTTCGCGACGAGCGGCGCGCAGAGCCAGTCGACATCGCCGCGCGACAGCCGTCGATCCGCGAGTTCTTTGCAACCCTCGGCAGACGGCGGCCGCCGCGGGCGGTGCCGCAAAGCACGGCAGCTCACACCACCGCGGGATATGGCAACACCGCGCAGAGCTCAACCTACGGCGCGAGCTCGGTACCGCCGGCGCCAACTCCGCGTCCGACCAATACCGGTGCACCCCCGACCGCATCGCAGCCGATCGTGCCGATGGGTGGCGCGCCCACAAGCGCCTCGCTCGACGCAGTGTTTGCCGGCGCCACCGTGAACCCTGCCGACAGCCGCGCTGCGTCGCGTCTCGCCGGCGCGTTCAGCGGAACCTCCGGCGCATCCAGGCCGACGCCTCCGACACCGCCAATGCCGACGCCGCGCGTGAATCAGCGCGTTCCCGCCGCGCAGGAATCCGAGGAAGACGTCGCGAAGTTTCGCGCCTGGCTCGACGGGCTGACGGGCGAGTGAAGATCGCCGTCATCAATGGCCCCAACCTCAATCTCCTTGGCACTCGCGAGCCTGAGCTGTATGGGACTGAAACGCTCGCCGACATCGAGTCCCGACTCTTGAAGGTCGCGAAGGAGCTGGGCACCGAGCTGACGTTCTCGCAGCACAACGGCGAGGGCGAGATCGTGGACGCCGTGCAGGCGCTGCGCGGACGTGTCGATGGTGCCGTTGTGAATGCCGCGGCCTACACCCATACGAGCCTCGCGATTCGCGATGCGCTGGTCGGAGTGCGGATCCCGTTCGTCGAGCTGCACATCACCAACATCTATTCGCGCGAGCCCGAGCGCCGGCACTCCACGCTCGCGGAAGCGGCGATGGCAGTGATCTGTGGATTCGGCACCTACGGCTATGAGCTCGCGTTGCGTGGTCTCGTCAGAAAGCTCCAGCCCACCGTCAATGCCTGACCGCCGTCCCGCGCGGATCGCCGCGCTGCGCGAAGCGATCACCGCCGCGCACATCGACGCACTGGTGCTGACCAGCCTTCCGAACGTGCGCTATCTCACCGGATTCTCCGGATCGAGCGCGCTGGTGCTCGTGACTCAGCGCGATCTGCACTTCATCACCGACTTCCGCTACGACACCCAGGTGCGCGACGAAGTCGGCGACATCGCGAGCGTGCGCATCGAGCAGCAGAGCCTGTGGTCAGGTCTGTGGAACCTGGGCTCGTCTCTGAGCGGCATCGAGGTGGTCGGATTCGAGTCGGCGCACCTGCTGCACCGCGATTTCCAGCGTCTCTTAACCGAAGGCGCGCGCTGGCAGTGGCGCCCGCAGGTGAACCTCGTTGAAGCGTTGCGCGAATCGAAGGATGCCGACGAAGTCGCCTTGATCAGACACGCCGGCAAAATCGCCATCGCCGCGCTGACCAAGACGCTCAAGGAAATCCGGCCGGGCATGACGGAGCTAAGCGTCGCCGGAATTCTCGAGCACGCGCTGCGCGATGAAGGCTGCGAGGAATTCCCGTTTTCGGCGATCGTGGCGTCGGGCCCGCGCGCGGCGCTGCCACACGCGCGCGCGTCGTCGCGGGTGATCGAGAAAGGAGATTTGCTGCTTCTCGACTTCGGGGCGCAGTACAAAGGCTATTGCTCGGACGTTACGCGTACCGTCGTGATCGGCCGCGCCTCGACGCAGCAGCGCGAGATCTACGAGATCGTGCGCCATGCGAACGCGGTCGCCTCCGCGTCAGTACGTGCGGGCATGAAGGGCCAGGAGGCCGACGGACTGGCGCGACGATACATCGAGGATCGCGGCTACGGCGACGCTTTCGGCCACAGCCTCGGCCACGGACTCGGCCTCGAGGTTCACGAGGCGCCGCGCTTGGCAAAGACGGTCGAGGCTCCGCTCGGTCGGGATGCCGTCGTAACCATCGAGCCAGGCATCTATCAGCCCGGCTGGGGCGGCGTCCGGATCGAGGACGATGTGTATCTGTCGTCCACCGGTCCCGAGATTCTGACCGACTTTACGCGCGATCTGGTGGAGGTCGGATGAAGCCGGCAGTCGAAACGCTTCGAGCCTCCCGCGGCCCGCTTCCCGCTTCCCGCCTTCCCGCTTTTCGCACTCCCCATCCCCCATCCTGCTTATGATCGACCTCCGCTACGTAAAAAAGCTCGTGGAAATGCTGGACGAGTCGAGTGTCGATTCGATCGAGATCTCGTCCGACAAAGGGATGAAGATCCGGATCTCGAAGACCCCGCAGCAGCGCGGGGCAGTGCAGATGGCGGCGCCGATGACGATGCCGGCCCTGCTGCCACCGGCGGCCGTTCCGGCCCCCGTGCAGGCCCCGGAATCGGGGTCGGCGGGGGTAGATGTGCCCAAAACCGAGGCAGCGAAGTCTAAGTATCTGGAGGTCAAGTCGCCGATGGTCGGGACGTACTACGGTGCGCCCGAGCCGGGAGCGAAACCCTACATCGCCGTTGGTGACCGCATTAGCAAAGGCCAGATACTCTGCATCATCGAAGCGATGAAAATCATGAACGAGATCGAGTCCGAGTTCGACGGAGTGGTGAAGGAGATCAACGCCCAGAACGCTCACCCCGTCGAGTACGGCCAGGTCCTATTCCGTATTGATCCGAATGGCTGAAAAACTGAATCCGCCGGCGCCTAAATCAGCTCCGCTGACGCCTTCAACCTCGTCTCACGCTGGATCGTTCGACTACAAGTCGGTGCTCCAGCACATGATCCAGGCAAATGCCTCCGACCTCCATCTCAAGGTCGGTCGTCCGCCGACGCTGCGTGTCGACGGGCACATGACCGCGCTCGAGATGCCGGCGCTCAAGCAGGAGGATCTGCGAAGCCTCGCCGAGCAGATCATGGCGCCGAAGAACATCAAGGAGTTCTCCGAGCAGAAGGAGTCGGACTTTGCGCTGGCGGTGCCGGGCATCGGCCGTTTCCGCGTCAACGCCTACCAGCAGCGCGGAACGATCGCCTACGCCTTGCGTACCGTCCCGTTTCAGGCCAAGACCATCGCCGAGCTCAATCTTCCGGAGGTGTGCGAGCGCATCGCGCTGATGCCGCGCGGATTGATTCTGGTGACGGGAATCACCGGTTCCGGAAAATCGACCGCGCTGGCGTCGATGCTCCATTACATCAATCAGAACCGGCAGGCGAACATCATCACCATCGAAGATCCGATCGAGTTCCTGCACCGCGACATCAAGAGCAGCATCAATCAGCGCGAAGTCGGGACCGACACCAACAGCTTCGCCCAGGCGCTGCGCCGCGTTCTCCGTCAGGACCCCGACATTTTGCTGGTTGGTGAGATTCGAGACCTCGATACCCTGGACGTCGCGCTCAAGGCGGCGGAGACCGGTCACCTGGTCTTCTCGACGCTGCACACGACCGACGCGACCCAGACCATCAACCGCATCCTGTCGTTCTATCCGCCGCACCAGCAGACCGAAGTACGCTACATGCTGTCGACCGCGCTGCGCGCGATCATCTCACTGCGCCTGGTGCGTCGCGCCGACAAGAAGGGCCGCGTGCCGGCTGCGGAGATTCTGGTGAATACCGAAGCCGTGCGCGACCAGATGCGCGACATGTCGAAGGCGATGAGCATCCCCCAGCTGATCAAGGAAGGCGCCGTGCCGTACGGCATGCAGAGCTTCGATCAGTCGCTGATGAACTGGTACCACAAGGGCGTCATCTCATACGACGACGCGCTCGCCGCGGCGACCAATCCCGCCGAGTTCTCGTTGCGCGCCCAGGGCATCGCCGCGTCCTCCGACACCTCCTGGGACACTGTCAAACAGGAAGTCACCTGACGGCTGCGGACTGGCAACTCACTGCTGCGGAATCCGGACTAACGGCTGCGGAATCCCGGACCAACTGCCATTGCGAACCGCGGACTGACTACGGATTGGGACACTAACTGCGACATTGCGGGCGGAGCCTTTTGGCCGCGCTATTTGGCTGCCCTCACTCCGTAGTTAGTTTCCCAATTCGCAATCAGTCAGCAACTCGCAATGGCCGTTGGTCCGTGATTCCGCAGCCGTTAGTCCGCAGTTTCTTCAGGGATATGATTTGACCCGATCGCCGTCCTGTGTTTAACAAAGTTTTGATCGCCAATCGTGGCGAGATCGCCTTGCGCGTGATCCGCGCCTGTCGCGAGCTGGGGATCCAGACGGTGGCGGTGTACTCGGAAGCCGACCGCGAGTCGCTGCACGTACGGTTCGCCGACGACGACGTCTGCATCGGTCCGGCGCCGGCGCGCGAGTCGTATCTCAACATCCCGCGCATCATTGCCGCCGCCGAAATCGCCGGCGCCGACGCAATCCATCCCGGCTACGGGTTTCTCGCCGAGAACGCGGAATTCGCCGAAACGTGCGTCGCGTCCAACATCAGCTTCATCGGACCCACGGCGTCGCAGATCCGCGTCATGGGCGACAAGGCCGCCGCGCGCAAGACGATGATGGAAGTGGGGGTGCCGATCATCCCCGGAACGCCGGGAGGCGTCGATGATCCGGACGAAGCGCTCAAGTTCGCGCGCGATATCGGGTTCCCGGTGATCATCAAAGCCGCGGCGGGCGGCGGGGGGAAGGGCATGCGGGTCGCAACCGAGCCCGACGATTTCGCGCGCTCCTTCCAGCTCGCACGGTCCGAAGCACTCTCCGCGTTCGGCAACGGCGAAGTCTACATCGAGAAGTATCTGGCGCGGCCGCGGCACATCGAGTTCCAGATCATGGGCGATCGCCACGGCAACGTCATCCACCTCGGCGAGCGCGACTGCTCCGTGCAGCGCAGGCATCAGAAGCTCATCGAGGAAGCGCCGAGTCCGGCGATGACCCCTGAGCTGCGCGAGAGAATGGGCGAGGCGGCGGTGAAGGGCGCCAAGGCGATCGACTACGTCGGTGCCGGCACCATCGAGATGCTGCTCAACGAAGACAAGTCGTTCTACTTCATGGAAATGAACACCCGCATCCAGGTGGAGCACCCAGTGACGGAGATGCTCACCGGCGTCGATCTGGTGAAGGAGCAAATCCGCGTCGCAAGCGGCGCCAAGCTGTCGGTAAAGGCGCCGGTCGAGCGCCGCGGCCACGTGATCGAGTGTCGCGTGAACGCGGAGGATCCAGCGCGGAATTTCCAGCCGTCCCCCGGACGCATCGACGTTTTTCATCCGCCCGGCGGGCCCGGCGTCCGGCTCGACACCCACGTTTACGCGGGCTACAGCGTGCCTCCGTTCTACGATTCGCTGCTCGCGAAGCTCATTTGTCAGGGGCGCGACCGCCAGGAAGCCCTGCGCCGGATGCAGGTCGCGCTGGAGAGCTTCATCATCGAAGGAGTCACTACGACAATTCCATTTCTCGCGCGGGTGATGGCCAACAAGCATTTCCAGGAAGGCGCCGTCGATACGAAGTTCCTGGAGCGCGAGAGCGAGCTGATGAAGGAGCCTGTCGGTGCAGCTTGACGTCTTCTTTACGCCGGGGCAGGTCAAGCCCGGAGATCTGGCCGGGCGCCTCGTTGCGGTCGTCGACGTCCTCCGCGCCTCGACCTCGATTGCGACGGCGCTCGGCAACGGCGCCCGCACCGTGATTCCACTCGAGGGGGCTGACGAGGTGATCGTCCGCTCCAAGGATTTCACCCGCTCGCAGATCCTCCTCGCCGGCGAGCAGAAGATGCTGCCGATCACCGGCTTCGACCTCGGCAATTCGCCCCAGGCCTTCACCCCCGAGACCGTCGAGGACAAGACCATCCTCATCACCACCACCAACGGAACCCGAGCTCTGCTGGGCGTCCAGGGCGCGCGTGACATAGTCATAGCTTCATACGTCAACTTTACGGCGGTTTTGACCCTCATGAAGGTGGCCGCCGGCACGAACACGGACATCGCGATCGTCTGCGCCAGCGAAGAGGGGAGCTTCACCCTCGAGGACGCCGCCTGCGCGGGACGCTACGTCCGGGCGATTCCCAAGCGCGCGTCGATCGGGCTGAATGACGCAGCGGTAGCTTCGGTGCTGATCGAAAAAAAATATGGCGACAACATCGCGAAAGTCTTCAAAGAATCGACCCACGGACAAGCGCTCCAGGAAGCAGGATTTGGTGCCGACCTCGCCGCCTGCGCGGAAGTGGACTCCTACCCTGTGGTTCCCATCTACCAGGACCGGCAAATCACCAAGCTCGGACCGGAACGGGCACGATAAGCCCTCGAGCTCGGCGCTCGCCCGCGAGATTCGCGGGATTGTCCTGCTGCTGTTTGGAATCTTTCTCGCCGGCGCACTCGCCGCCGAGGCGTACACCCAGCTCCACGGCAACGGGAACGTAAGGGGCAATTTCGGCTGGGTCGGGGCGCTGCTCGCGCATCCGATCGCGTTGCTGCTTGGCTGGCCCGCCGCGGCGATTCTGCCGCTCGCGCTCGCCGCCCACGCACTGCGGCTCTTCGGTCGGCTCGGCGAGCGCAAGGATCGCTCGTGGATGGTGTTCCTGCTGGGGATGGTGGTGTGGCTGCCGGTGGTTTTTGGTTTAGCGGGAGGCGGGAAGCGGGAAGCGGGGGTGTTGGCGGGGATCTGGGGTGATTTTGCGGCTTTCTACCTCCTGCAGTTCGCCGGCGCAGTAGGGGCGTGGATTCTGATTGCGATCAGCCTCAGCATCCTGATGGCAGCGACGCTGTCGTGGAATCCGATTCGGGTGATCGTCGCCAAGCGCGTGCGCACCGTCGATTCGCTTGTCGCACCGACCTCCTCGGATCGCGCCGGACTCGATCCTTCCAAGGAGATCGTCGTCCCCGCCCCGGACAAGGCGGCGAGCGTCGTCTCGGCGACTCTGCTCGAGCCCGAGCCAGAAGAGATGCCGCAAATCGACCACTCTCTGATGCAGAACGCGTTGGACGAGGAGCCGGTGTTGCCGATCAAGAAAAAACGGGAAGGGGGA
>DATFGW010000077.1:0-3672 GCA_035249045.1 Gemmatimonadaceae bacterium
GCGACGCAGACTCGACGTCCCGACACGCGAACCAGCGGGTAGATCGTCGAGATTCTCGGCGCCTGTCTGCCGGTTGACGACGAGCACGTCGCGTGGATCCTCGCGCTCAAGCTGTGCGACGATCTCGAGACCGTCCGGCGACTCGGTCGGCAAGTCCTTCAGCGAATGCACCGCGCAATCGATCTTGTTCTTCGCGAGCGCGACTTCGAGCTCGCGCGTGAACAATCCTTTGGCGCCAATCTCCGACAAGGGTTGGTCGAGCTTCTTGTCGCCGGTGGTCTTGAAGGTGACCAGCTCGGCGGCAACGCCGCGCGCGACTAACGCATTCTCGACGAGTCGAGCCTGACGAAGGGCGAGCTCCGATGCGCGGGTGCCGATGCGCACGATGTCTCCACTCGTTTTACGCTTAGACGGCACGGACGATCGCGGCAGCGAGCCCGTCGAGCGAAGATTCCTCGGCCTCCGCTCTTACCTCGATACCCTTCTCGCGGAGTACATCCGAAGTCTGGGGCCCGATCGACGCCGCCGGCACGCGGGTGGCAAGCTCGTCACCCACTGCATCGACGTACCCTTTCACGGCCGACGCTGAAGTGAAAGTCACCAGGTCGACGTTGCCGGCCTCGATCGCGCGCACGAGCTTCTCGGCACCGGCTCCATCCACGATCGAGCGGTACGCCTCAACAACCTTCACCTCCGCACCCATCTCGCGCAGGCCGTCGGCGAGAGTCTCGCGAGCGCCCTCAGCGGTGACGTAGAGGACCTTCTTTCCGGCAACGTCGTCACGCTGTTGCAGCGCTTCCAGTAGTCCCTCGGCGACGAAGCGGGCGGGGATCACATCGACGGCGATCCCGTGCTGAAGCAGCGCGCCGGCGGTGGCGGGACCGACCGCGGCCACCTTGAGACCCGCCAATGCTCGTGCGTCTCTGGCTTCGCCGAGCAGCTGCTCCCAGAAAATCGATATGGCGTTCTGGCTGGTGAAGATGAGCCACGCATAGTCCGACAGGCGACCGATCTCCGCGCGGAGCGGCGCGAGGTCCAGTCGCGCGATTTGGGTTGCCGGCATCTCGAGAACGTCGGCGCCGAGCTCGCGCAATTTCTCGGTGAGCGCCGGCGCCTGCTGGGTGGACCGGGTGACGACGACGCGGCGTCCGAACAGCGGTCGTCGCTCGAACCAGCTCAGCTCGTCGCGAAGGACGACGGACCAGCCGATGACGGTGATCGCCGGCGCGGTGATGTGCTGTTCCTCCGCTTTGGCGGCGATGGTCTCGAGCGTTGCCATTACGGTGCGCTGTTTGGGATGAGTTCCCCACTGAATCGTTGCGGCGGGAACGTCGCCGGACATGCCGCCACTCATGAGCGCCGTCACGATCGCCGGCAAAGTTTTGACGCCCATGTAGAGCACGATGGTACCGCCGGATTTTGCCAGCGCTTCCCAGTTTGTCTGGGTGGTCGCTTTCGCCGGATCTTCGTGGCCGGTAACGAAGGTTACGGAAGTCGACAGACCGCGGTGAGTCACGGGAATTCCGGCGTAGGCAGCGGCGGCAATGCCGGCGGTGATGCCGGAGACGATCTCGAACGGGATCGATGCATCGTTCATCGCCTGGGCTTCCTCACTGCCTCGACCGAAGACGAACGGGTCGCCACCCTTGAGGCGAACGACACGCTTTCCTTCGCGCGCGAGCTTCACGAGGAGCTCGTTGATCTCATCCTGGGTGACGGGGATCTTCGAGCCGCCGCGCTTCCCGACGTAATAGAGCTCGGGCCGGCCGGTCGCTTTTGCGCCGGGAGGCAGCAGCACCGAATTGGCGAGGGCGTCGTACACAACTGCATCGGCCGAATCGATCAACTGCTTGCCGCGGACCGTGATTAGTCCAGGATCACCGGGGCCGGCACCGACGAAGAAAACCTTGCCGTCGCTCACTCGGGCATCGCGTCCGGTGTCGAGAGCCCGACGCGCTTTGCCCACGCGGCGTACTCGACGGGCGAGATCTCCGACGGTTTGATCTCGCTCCGCCCGCCCCAGAACACGTTGGTGTAGCTCACCGGAATCCCGGCTTCAGCAAGATGCCGGTCGATCGCGGCCTTGTGCTGGAGCACCAGCTGCTTGTCGGTGCCGTGCGCGACGGCCATGAGATTGACGCCGGCGAACTCGGCCCCGCCCTCGCGCCAGTAAGCGTGGGTAATGATGTGGTGGCGGCCGACTTCCTTGCCGGCTTCGATCTCGCGCCCGGGAGGCACACGCCAGTGGAAGAGTGCGTTGTAGCGAGTCACGCGCTCGCCCGTGGCGGACGGCTTCACGTGCTCGAGGAAGGTCGAGAATCTGCCGATCACTTCGCGCGCGCTGAGGGAGCGGGCGACGTCGACAAATTGTTCGAGCGACACTCGCGCTTCTCGGGCGCGTCCGGCCCAGAGATTCGGCGCGACTTCGTCGACGCTCAGCTCGCGCTTGAGCGCCGTCAGCACCCGCCACTCCAGCGCCGAGAGCTCGACGATGTTGGTGTCGAGTACGCGGCCAGGCTCGTCGCTGCGCGCGCCGGGTTCCACGCCGCGCCGCCGCACGTGACCGACTCCGAGCGCGAAGAGACGCTTGGCCGGCATGATACGGAAGCTCTCCGCCCCGACCTGGGTCGCCAGGAACTCGCAGTGGCGCTGCATCGAGAATCCCTGCGGGACCTTGAGGGTGGTCCACAGCCGGTAAACGGATCCGGGGGTGTCGCCATCGGTGGACCGGATCACGACGTGCCCGGAAAACGGGTCGTCGTGCACCATGTAGGCGAAGGCTGAATCGAGTTTTTCGCTCGGAACTTTCCACGCGACGAGCGCGCCTGGCGCGAGATTCGTCGCCATCAGGGTTTGCCGAATGCGACGGATCACGCCCGCCGCAAGCATCGCGCGCAGCCGCTCGATGACAATGTCTTCGGCGACGCCGCTGGCGCCAGCGATTGCCGCGAACGGCTCCTCGACGAATCCGGCGATGCGATCCTCAGAGATCGAGAGGATGCGCGCGTTGACGGGATCAGAAACTTCAGTGGGGACCGCGGGAAGCGCGGAAAGATCGATGGCCATTATCCGGCGCGCAGGCGACGGCTGCGCACGTAAAGGCTGATACCGTACAGCGCGTAAATGCCGAGCGCGACGGTGTAGGCGATGTGGTAATAGGTGGACGTTTCAGGCATTGATGTCATTCGCTACTGCGACGCGATCGCGCTCGACGGCGAGACGATAGCGTGCGCGCACAAACGCAAAATAAAGAAGGGTAAACGCGCCGAGAGACAGCATCAGCGTCAGCAGCATCTCGGGCGGCAACGACGGCGCACTCGGTTTGCCTACGATGGGCATCGGATGCATGGTCGAGAACAGGTACACGCTGAGATGAATGAACGGTATCAGCAGCGCACCGAGGATGCCTAGGATGGCGCTGTAGCGGGCGCGAAGTTCGGGCGCCTCGACGGCCCCACGCAGAACGATGTACGAGACGTAGATGAACCAGAGAAAGAGTGTCGACACAAGTCTCACGTCCCACCACGCCCACCAGGTGCCCCAGATCGGCTTCGCCCACAGCGGGCCGGTGATCAGGACGACGGTCGTAAATATGACCCCGACCTCCGCCGAGCTTTCGGCGAACCGATCGAGCCGCGGATCGCGCAGCCAGAGATAAACCGCGCTGGCGAC
>DATFGW010000078.1:0-8669 GCA_035249045.1 Gemmatimonadaceae bacterium
TTTCGAGCTCACGCCGCCCGACGCCGGCGAGATGCGACGGCGCGTGGCCGCCGTTCTGGAGCAATATCCGTGGCTCGTCTGCGAGACCGCGGACGGCGTCGTCGGCTACGCCTACGCGACCGCGCACCGCGACCGCGCCGCCTACCGCTGGTCGGTGGATGCGTCGACTTATATCAGCGACAGCGCGCATCGCCAGGGAATCGCGCGCGGGCTCTACTCACGGCTGTTCGAGATTCTGGTGCTGCAGGGTTATCGCAGCGTGTACGCGGGCATCACCCTCCCCAACACCGCGAGCTTCAAGCTCCACAAGTCGATGGGATTCCGCGAGGTCGGCATCTACCACGATGTCGGCTACAAGTTCGGCAAGTGGCACGACACCATCTGGCTCGAGCGCGCGCTCGCCGAGCACGTTGTGGATCCACCGGAGCCGATTGCACTCGCGGCGCTGCTCGAGGATCGCCGCATCGCCGCGCGAATCGAATCGATTCTCACGCAATCGACGTTGTAGGACGCGCGCCGACAAACCGGGTTGGGAAAATGTGGCCGGGAATTACTTCCGCTCCGACTGCGCCGCGTTGCGTGCACTCGTATCCTGGTGCGTTACGACGAGACAACCGGTACCAACATGCCCCAGAACCACAATCTTTTTCGCACCATCGTTGTCGAGACCGCGTTCGTCATCATTCTCACGGTCTCTGTTTGCTTGCTGGCGCTCGCCGCCGGCTGATGTTCGCTTCGACGTACTTGCCGGTTGATACGGGCCAGCTCGGGGTCGGTCGGGAGGACGGTCCTCAAATGATCCTCGTGGCTGGTCCGTATCGATCGGGTACGGACGACGATCCGTGGTTGATCTCCTGCAACGTCGCCGTGATGACGGAAGTCGCACTGCGACTTTTTCGCGCCGGCCACCTGCCGGTGTTGGGGGAATGGGTTGCTCTCCCGCTGGTCGACCACGCGGGATCTGCATTCATCGGTGATGCGATTCACGACGCGATCTTTCACCCGATCTCACGGCGGCTGGTGGCCAAATGCGACGCCTGCTTGCGTGTCGGCGGTCCTTCCACGGGCGCCGATGAAATGGTCTCCATCGCCGAATCACTCGGTAAGCCCGTCTACTACTCGCTGGCCGAGGTTCCGCCAGCTCGAATCGCTGCCGTTATTTGAGCAGGTCGTGCAGGACGACGTAGCGCACCAGATCGGCTTTGGTCTTGAGTCCCATCTTGTCGAGTAGCCGCGTCCGGTAGGTGCTCACCGTCTTGGCGCTCAGCTGCAGCTGCGCCGCGACATCCTTGACCATCATCCCGCTGCCGAGCGCGCGCAGGACCTCGAACTCCCGATCGCTCAGCAGCTCGTGGGGAGCGCGCGTCCGCGCGGTGTCCATCATTCCCGCCAGCTTCTCCGCCATCGATTCGCTGACGTACTTGCCGCCGCGCGCGACGCGCCTGATCGCGTTCACCAGCTGCTCGGGCGAGTGATCCTTGGTCAGATAACCGGCGGCGCCAGCCTGGAGAGAGCGCGTCGCCCACTGGTCCTCTGGATGCGCGCTCAGCACCAGCACCTTCACACTCGGGTACCGGTCGCGCAGGCTGCGCAGGGTTTCGATGAACGCCGCGCCGGGCATGCTGACGTCGAGCAGAATGATGTCCACCGCCGTCGCACCGAGCAGACGGAACAGCTCCGCCGCCGACGATGCCTCGCCGGCAACCCCGATACCTGAGTCTTCACTCACGATCCGACGCAGTCCCTCGCGCACGATCGGATGGTCGTCTGCTATCGCCAGGCGGATCACGTTGACCTCCTCGTGCGCAGGGGGACGCGGAGCGCCACGGTGGTGCCGCGATCCGGATGACCGTCGATGCTGAACTCTCCGCCGCACGCAAGCGCGCGCTCCCGCATTCCGATCACGCCGAGCGACGTCGTACCGGCCAGACAGTTGGCATTCGCTCCGACGCCGTTGTCGGTGACTTCGAGAACGAGCAGGTCGGGCGTCTGGGTCAGTCGGATGGTCACATAGGTCGCCCCCGAATGCCGCGCGACGTTGGTCAGAGATTCCTGGAGGATTCGGAACGCCGAGC
Organism: Gemmatimonadaceae bacterium; assembly: GCA_035249045.1. Lineage (GTDB taxonomy): Bacteria > Gemmatimonadota > Gemmatimonadetes > Gemmatimonadales > Gemmatimonadaceae > UBA4720. The sequence goes on from DATFGW010000078.1 coordinate 2,076, forward strand.
TGCCGAGGTCCTCCGGAAGGGGCTCGCCACTGGTCGCGATCTCGGTGCCGACCTCGATGCCGGTGCGGTTCATGAACTCCTGGGCCAGCCACTCCAGCGCCGCCTCCAGTCCGAGCTGATCGAGCACGCTCGGGCGCAGCTTGGTGGCGATCCGGCGCACCGACGTCAGCGTCTGGTCGATGCGCTCGATGATCGACGCGCAGTGGTCGAGCATCTCGTGATTCCTCGGCAGCCGCCCCTTCATCCACGAGATGTCGAGCTTGAGACCTGTGAGGGCCTGGCCCAGCTCGTCGTGGATCTCGCGTGCGATGCCGGTCCGCTCTTCTTCGCGGACGGCCTGGAGCCGCGATGCCAGCGCGCGCAGCTGCTCGCGGGAGACGCGGATCTCCTCGCTCTCCTGGTAACGATCAGTGACGTCGCGCTGGATGCCGAAGTGGCCGGCGATTCGGCCCGCCTCGTCGTAGATGACCATGTAGTCACCCTCGATGCGCATCGGCGTTCCGTCGAGCCGCCGCTCGTCGGTCTCGGTGTGGAGGTGCCCGAGGTCGAAGAATTCCCGCCACCGTCCCTTTGCGGTTTTCACGTCGTGGGCGAAGAACTGCGCTGGTGTCATGCCCAGCAGATCGTTCTCCCCTCTCGCATTGAACTGGGTGATGATCGCCGAGTTAACCTTGGTCATCCGCTGGTGCTCGAACACGTAGTCGAGCGCGGCGTCCTTGTCGACGTGATCCCCCCACTCCACAGGCTCGTCGAGCATCATGAAGAAAAAGCCATCCAGCGACTGCGAGAAAAAAAGCTCGAGCAGCCGTTCATTCTCAACACTGGATGGAATCGGCATCCGCTGCTGCCATGAAGTGACAATCAAAAGCTACGGACGGGGTCAGGAGTTTACAAAGAGGGCCGCGTTCTGCGCCGCAACCCCCTTTGTTACGGGTCAAAATGCCTGCTTCGGCTCCCCGTAAATGAGATTATCGAGCACCACCAGATCGACCGTTCCACCGGCACTTATGTCGTTCACGTTCGCCGCCAGCGCGCCGGTGCCGAGCGTAATCCGCACCCGTGCGATGACTGCATCGTCGTAAGTGACTCCCACGAACGACAGTCCGGCGGCGTCGCTCCGAACCGGCGCGGGATACGCGCCCAGCGACTTGCCGTCCCTGTCGAATAGCTCGATGGTGGTCTTGTCGGCGACGTCCACATCGCTGAGCACCACCCCGAACGCGCGGCTCACCGCCGGCGTCGGCTGGCCGGCAACCTGGAACAGCTGGTCGAGCTGGTTGCTGCCGATCGGCGCGAAGATCTTGTTCGCGCTGAAGAACGTGAACTCCGTTGCATAGGTCGGGTTGATCTCGGCGAAATCCGTCGAATCGTTTCTGAACCCGGTCCCCGCCGTCGTGAATACGGCGCCGGACTTCACGTTGGTGTTGAAGAACGCGGCGGGAAAGTCGTTCCTGTTGTCGAATGGATTGGCGCCGGCACCGTCCCAGCTGATCTCGCGGCGGCCGCTGGCCTGCTCGCCCGCGACACCACCGTTGGACGCGCCGAGCGCGGCGCGGAAGTTATCGACGGTCGCTGCGATATCGCCCGTTGCTGTGAACACTGTTGCCTGTGGCGGCACTGGTACCGGACTGGTGACGGTGTCATTCGAACAAGCCGACGTCGCGACGAGCGCCGCGCCGACAGCCATCATTGCTGGTCTGTACATGTTTCCTCCAAAGTGTGAGCCCAAACAGTATCTGGCTCCGTGACTTTGTTGGATCGGACTAATCGCGCAAACTATGCGTATTCGACGACACAGGACTTGTAGGACGCTCGCTGACGTCAAGCGCTCTGACGCGCAGGTTGACGCGCGCGACGCCACGCCGCCGGTGACATTCCCGTCTCCCGCTTGAACGCGCGGCTGAAGGCCGCCTCCGACTCGTAACCAACTCGCGCCCCGACCGCCGCTACTTTCGCGCTGCCATGGGTGAGCTGCTCGGCCGCCAGCTGCAATCTCCAGCGCGTCAGGTACATCATCGGCGGCACGCCAACCAGCTGCGAGAAGCGCTCGGCCAGCACTGTGCGCGACGAAGCAATTTTTTTCGCGAGCTCGGGCAACGACCACGGCCTGTCCGGCTGCTCATGAAGATGCGCCAGGGCGGGCCCGACGACGGGATCTCTCAAGCCCGCCAGCCAGCCGGCGCGCGGCGCGGGCAGACTCTCCAGGTGTCGGCGCACGACCTCGACGAACATCAGCTCCGCCATCCTCGTGAGCACGCTCTCGCTGCCGGCGCGGCCCTGTCGCGACTCGTCGATCACCTGTCGCGGAAACTGCGCCAGCCAGCCATTGGCGATGCCGGCGATGTGGATCATCCGTGGCAGCGATGCGAGCAGCGGATTGTAGGGATGCAGGTCGCAGCCGAGAAAGCCGCAGACAAGACTCGTCTCGCGCTCCGCGGAGGGGCCAAGGTAGACGGTCCTTGGATAACGGTTTGCCGAGGTGCCGTCCTTGCCGGACGCGTCGACGTGACCCCTGTGGCTCGACATGATGTGCGAATCGCCGTGCGGAAACACGATCACGTCGCCGGGACGCATCTCGATCTGGCTGTCCTCGTTCAGTCCGCCCCAGCACGACCCCGCGAGCAGGATGTGATACGAGATCAGATGCTCGGCGTCGGGCAGCACTCTCGGCACCAGCTCGCGCGCGGCCTCGCTGAAAACCGACCAGGGCGCGGAAGCCTCTACCGGATAGAAGTACGCTCCGTTGAGTCGCACTGCCCGCAGGACGTCAGAGAGGGGATCCATGGTAAGCATGAGGACTGGCGGTCAAGATAGGCGGACGGAAAGTCATTCGCGTCGGCCCCCGCGGGAAATACCATGTAAGGATTTTCGAACATCCGGACAACGTCCGAGTCCCGGCAAGCGGACTCAGCTCGTCGTCAGCGCTATCTGGTGCTGACTTCGATCACGCCCGAACCGTACTGCATCCCGTAGCGGGTCACGGCGTTGGGGCCGTTCAGGTAGCGCACCTCTTTGATCTGCGGCGCGATGATCTGCCGCAGCGAGGCGAGATCACCGAAGTACTGGCCATCGACGAACACACTGGCGTACGGACTGGAGCCGGTGTTGACCGAAGTCTGGCCGCGACTCTTGAGCCACAACGGCTTTATCTGATTGATCGCGTCGTAGGCGTTTGATTCGTGGGTGGTCGCGATCTGCTCGGCGGTGATGACGTCGGAGCTGTGAGATGAGCCCGTGCCGGCGCCGGCGCTCGCGCAGGCGACGCCTGCCGCAACCATCAGGATCGAAAAGGACTTCCGCAACATTATCTTCCTCCCAGTTTGGCCAATGCGGTTCTGATCAATTCTGTCGCTGGTTTTCCGCCCCCGCCCCCCCCAGCGTCGAGCGCTGCTCTCACCCCACGCTCTGCGTCGGCGCTGGAATAGCCCAGCGAAACCAGTGCCCGCATCGCGTCATCGGCCGCGGCGCTCGCGGGCGCGCCGACAGACCCAGCGTTTTCCCCGAGGCCGTCGAGCTTGTCGGCGAGATCGAGGATCAGTCGCTCCGCTTTCTTGCGTCCGACGCGCGGGACACTCTGCAGGGTGGGGATGTCCTTCTCGCGGATCGCGCGAATCAGGCGCGTCGGCGACAATGCTGACAACAATCCGATCGCGAGCGCGGGCCCGACGCCGTTGGCGGTGAGCAGCTTCTCGAACAGCCGCTTCTCGAACACGCTCGTGAAGCCGAAGAGCTGCCACGAATCTTCTTTCACCACCAGCGAGGTGTGCAGCGTCACGTCCTCGCCGACGCGCGGCAGGCTCTCGTAGACGTTGAGCGGAATCGCCAGCTCGTAGGCGACGCCGCCGCTGGTCATCACTTCGATCGCGTCCAGATCCTTGGCGACGAGACTGCCCGCGACGCGCGCGATCACAGCGCGTTTCTCATTCGGATCGGCTCGATCTTCGGCAGGTCGGGCATCATCGCAAACGCGAGCGCTGCCGCGACGCCGTCGGCGGCGTCGTTCGGCTGCGGCGCGGATTTGAGCCGCAGCAGACGCGTCACCATGAACTGGATCTGCAGCTTGGTTGCCGCGCCGGTGCCCGCCACCGCTTTCTTGATTTCCGCGGGCGGATACTCGTGGATCTCGAGGCCGGCCTGCGCGGCGGCGAGGAGGATCACCCCGCGCGCGTGGCCGAGCACCACCGTGGTGCGCACGTTCCGGGCGTAGAAGATGTCTTCGATGGAGAGAACGTTCGGCTTGTGCCGGCGAATCAGCTCGACGACCCCGTCGTGGATCTCCGACAATCGCTGCGCCAGATCGTCGCGCGGCCTGGTGCGAATCACGCCGCACTCGACCAGCGTCGGCGGATTCCGGCCTTCCCTGCGAATTATTCCGTAGCCGGTGACCGCGGTGCCCGGATCGATCCCCAGCACCACCACTGGATTCGCATCACGCACCTGACATCTGCTCGACGTCCATGTCGAAATTCGCGGACACCTTCTGCACGTCGTCGAGGTCCTCGAGCTCCTCGAGCAGCTTCACCAGCGACTCGGCGTTCTTCCCCTCGACGTGCACCGTCGATTTGGGAATGAAGGTGACTTCAGCCTCGACGACTTCGATACCCGCTTTCTTGATCGCGTCCTCGACAATGTGAAGACCGTGGGGGTCGGTGGTCACCACGAACTGGTCGCCCTCTGCCTTGAAGTCCTCGGCGCCGGCATCCAGCGCGACCTCGAGCACCTTGTCTTCCTCGTAGCTGCCGCCATCGATGTAGATCTGACCTTTGCGATCGAACAGGTACGAAACCGAGTTAGTCGCGCCGAGGTTACCGCCGAGGCGCGAGAGCTTGTGCCTGATCTCCGCGACGGTGCGGGTCGGGTTGTCACTCAGCGCGGAAATCAGAATCGCGACGCCGCCGGGCCCGTAGCCCTCGTACGTGACTTCGGTGTAGGTGACACCCTCGAGATCTCCGGTGCCCTTCTTGATCGCGCGCTCGATGTTCTCCTTGGGCATCGACTTCGCTTTCGCCGCATCGATGGCGGTGCGGAGCCGCGGATTACCGGCTGGATCGCCGCCGCCCATCTTGGCGGCCATGGTGATCTCTCGAATGAGCTTCGTGAACTGCGCGCCGCGCTTGGCGTCGGTCGCAGCCTTGTAGTGCTTGATCTGCTTCCATTTACTATGGCCGGCCATAATCAGCTCGGGGGGAATTGAGTCGCGGCGTGCCGGACCTGGCCCGGCGCGGGCGAAGAAGAGGGTGACAGCTCCTGGATCAGCGCGTTCAGCTCGACCCGTGATGCCTCATCTAACTGTCCGGTTGCCGCTTTGACAAGATCGGTGAACGCCTCGGCGCAGCGCGCGCGATCGAAACCATTAAGCGCGCCAAAAATTTCGACAGCGGTCGTGCGGATTCCGGTCGGCACCGCCAGCGACGACAGCCACTGCTTGGTATTCTCGGTGCGCTCGTGGAGTTGCTCCCGATTCATCTCGTACGGTGCGAGCAGTCCGGCGCAAAGGCGCCCCAGCTGGAGGCAGGCGAGCACCGTCTCGCGGTCCCCGCCCAGCGACGCGCGGCCCGACAGCGCCGCCAGCGCGCGGAACCGAAAAACGGGAGTCGTGAGAGCGAAACGAGGCAGTTGGCCGAGCATCCTCCGAATCTAGGCAGAGGCATAGCCCGCGGCTACATTCCGCCATATGGCCGCACCGGTCCTTAACCCCCCAAAATCGATACTATGGGTGGACGATGAGGGTGAGCTTCTCGAGCCTCACCGCATCTTCCTGCGCTCAAAGGGCTATACCGTAGAGTGGGCGTCCAACGCCGACGACGCGGTGGAGCTGCTGCGGCGCCGGCCGTTCGACATCCTGCTGCTCGATGAGCAGATGCCGGGCAAGCGCGGCCTCGAGGTCTATCGCGACGTGCGTGAGATCGCCCCGACCCTGCCGGTCGTGATGGTCACCAAGAGCGAGGAAGACTCGACGCTCAAGGAAGCGATCGGCGTGAATGTGCGCGACTATCTGGTGAAGCCGATCAATCCGCGCCAGGTGCTGACCGTAGTGACCCGGATTCTGGAAGGTCCGCGCATCCGGCAGCAGGCGATCGCGCGGAGCTTCGTCGAGAGATTCCGCGCGATCGAGCTGGAGCGCGATCGCAATCTTGACTGGCGGGCCTGGATCGACCGCTACGACGAGCTGATGCGCTGGGATGTCGATCTAGCGACAGCAGGCGAGATGGGATTGTACGAGTCGCTGCAAGGACTGTATCCCGACATGCACCGGGAGTTCGCAGCCTACATCAAGGACAATTATCCGGAGTGGCTGCGCAATCTCGAGGGCAACCGCCCGCCGCTGTCCATCGACGTTGTAAGCGAGTTCCTGCTACCGATTCTGGAGCGAGACAAGGCGGCGGTGTTCATCGTCGTCGATTGTCTGCGCCTCGATCAGTGGCGGGTGCTCGAGCCACTGCTCGCTCCGTTCTTCGACGTCGAGACGACCCACTACTTCGCGGTGCTCCCGACCGCGACGCCGTACTCGCGCAATTCGCTGTTCAGCGGACTGTTTCCGGGCGAGATCGCGGCGCGGCTGCCCGACTGGTGGGGCAACGCCGATCGCGAGGA
>DATFGW010000079.1:0-12606 GCA_035249045.1 Gemmatimonadaceae bacterium
AGCGCGTACTCGAACAGCGCTTCGCCGTTCTCGAACTCCATGTCGTTGATGACGTCGATCAGGATCAGCGCGACGCTGCACTGATCGGGGACATTGCCGTGGAGGTCGGAGTTCTTGGCAGGACTGGGCATGGCCCTCCACAAGGGAAGGGTCATGCCAACGCGATTTAGTGCGGCCTTTCGCGGGCTCTCGCGCGGGTGAGCCACCCCGACCGGCGGAAAAAGAAATAGAACGGGAGGCCGATCGCCATCAGGACGAGGCCCGCGACGGATTCCACCGGGGTCGCCGACAGGCTGTTGATCACGAGCCACGCGGCTACGATGACAAACAGCGCCGGGACGACCGGATAGCCAATTGCGCGGTACCGACGCGGCGCAACCGGAAGCTTGCGGCGCAGAACGAACAGCGACGACCCGACCAGCGCGGTGAACAGCCAGACCGCGAAGATCACCGACGTCGTGATCTGATCGAAGGTGCCGGATAGCGCGAGAACGCACGCCCAGATACCCTGAAACCAGATCGCCTTCGCGGGCGCACGCGACTCCTCGCTCAGATCGGCGAGCGCGCCGAAAAACAAACCGTCGCGCGCCATCGCGAACGGCACTCGCGCATTCATGAGAGTGATCCCGTTGAGCGCGCCGATGGCGGCAATGATGAACGCGATCGACACGAGCTGAGCGCCGTAGCGCGAAAAGGTCTGCGCTGCTTTGGCCGCGACCGGAAGCGCGTCGCGGTACGCCGTCGAATTCGCGGTCAGTATCTCGCTGAACGGCAGCGCGTAGAAGTAGCCGATGTTGGTGAGGAGATAAACCAGAATCACCAGCAGCATACCATAGATCAGCGCGCGTGGGACGTTGCGCTCGGGCTTCTCCATCTCGCCGGCGACCATCGGCAGGTTCGACCAGCCCTGATACGCCCACAGCGCCGCGATCATCGCTGCGCCGAATGCACCCGCGCCCGACGGCGCGATTGTCTCGGTCACCGGCTTGTGCAGGTTGGTCCAGGATCCCGCCTTCGACAAAAGAAACGCGCCGAGGACGATGATGCCGATGCCCGCCAGCTTTGCGACGGTGGCGGCCCACTGAACTTTTCCGCCCAGCTCGACGCCGCGGGCGTTGATCGCAGCGAACAACACGATCACCGCGACGGCAATCACCTGCTGCACGCCGAGCCGCCACTGCACGACCTGACCCAGCACGTGAAAATCGTGGCTCGTCCAGACGGCGTTGATCGGAATGAAGGAGCCGAGGAAGGATGCGAGCGCGGTGGAAACGGCGGCGAGTCCGCCGCTGGCGATGAGCATCACCGACGTCCAGCCGAAGAGAAAGGCTGGAAGGTCGCCGTATGCTTCGCGCAGAAAAACGTATTCTCCACCGGCTTCCGGCATCATCGCGCCGAGCTCGGCGTAGGTGAGCGCGCCGGCGAGGGAGAGGAGTCCCGCCGCGAGCCAGGCCCACAAAACGTTGGATGGAGATCCTACGAGCTGCGCCATTGGCGCCGCCTTGAGGAAGACTCCGGTGCCGATGACGGTGAGGACGAGGGCGATGGCGTCGCGGAGCGACAGCACTCGCGCCAGCTCTCTTGTCGCGGCCGTCACTGGTGGTGATGCCGCGGCGGGCGAGCTCACTCGGGCGGGCGAACTACGTCGTGGGGTCCGGTGTTGCGGATGCCGTAGGTGGGACGCACGTACTCTTCGGTCGTGGCGATCCCTTCCTGTCGATCGAGCTCACGATTGTCGCGCTCGATGTTGTCGCGCTCTTCCTTGTAGCGCTTGTACCAGCTGCGGGTGACTTCGCCGGCGAGCTCGCGATTGCCGAGTCCAAAGGCGAGCGACAGCGCGAGGGCGATGGCGCCGAAGAGAATTGCAAAGGCGGTGGTGACGATCTCCGTCGCGACGCCGAGCTCCTGGAGCGCCATGAAAGTCGCGAGCAGGACGACACCAGCCTTGCCGACGCGAGCCAGGGTCGGACCGCCATGCAGTCCACCGGCCGACGCCATGATCAGTCCGCCGACGAAGCTACCGAGCACGATACCGACGATGAGGATGACGATCGCGGCGATGACGCTCGGGATGTAGCTGACGAGCTCCGAGAAAACATTCGCGAGCGATTGCAGGCCGAGCGCGTTGGCGGCGACGAGCATCACCGCGAACATCACGAACCAGAAGACGAGACTTCCCGCGACGCGAGTCGGGTTGACGCGCGATCCCGACCGCTCGACGGCCTGCATCACGCCGCCGCGCTCGAGGATCTGATTGAGGTGGACTCGACGCATCAATCGATCGGTCCCTTTCTCGAGCAGTCTCGCCAGCAGATAGCCGGCGAACAGAATGACGAGCGCGCCAAAAAGCGCGGGGACGTAACCATAGAGCTGCTCGAAACTGCCCTGCAGTCTTTCGGCGAAGGTGAGTGTCGTCGTGGTGTCCACTAGAACCTCACATTGATCAGGGAATGATTTCCCGGGGTGCGGGCCGCTGTAAGTGCGATGGCCGTCGGATTAAAAGTTACGCTAAAACGCTGCTGTCTGGCGTCGCCAGAGGGTTGCAGATAGATCTCCGTGCCGATGATGCCCGCCAGGCCGCCGATCGCGCTTAGCGCGAAGACGGGCTCCGGGCTGTGGTGGGCATTGACGAACAGATTCGCAACACCCGCGCCCATCAGCGATCCGGCGACGGTACCGAACAAAAGCTGAGTGGCTTCGGTGCGGCTATGGTCGGCCCGCTGGACGAGGAACCGGTCCGCGAGAATGACTCCCAGGACGCCGCCCGCCGTCACGGCGCTCGCGGCGGCGCGGACGCTAGGGCTTTCATGAAGCAGCGCCGCACCGGCCAGGGAGCCAACGAGCGCGCCTGGCCAAAGCGTGTTGATGTCCCCGGCGGTCACATGGTACCGCGCATTTCGCGGATAGAGGAGACCCAGCGGATAGCCGACGAGTCCGGACGCAAGAATGGTCGCGATTTCGGCCTTGTCGGTGCCGCAGCTGCTGCCGATGTCCACACCGCCGCAGCCACCGTCGCCACGAACAGCTTCCGAAACCCCGAGCCCGATCAAGGCGCCCAGGTCGGAGCCGAAGCCGGTGCCGACGGCATCGGCCTCAGTCATCCCGCGAGCGAATCGCAGCCCCAGGGCGGTGCCGACGAGTCCGCCGACGAGGGTGCTGGCGGCCTGGGGCGGCCCATCGTCCGCCCCGAACAGATACGACGTGGCAAATCCTGCGAGAGCGATGTTGTGGCCCATGTTGAAGGAGAGATCACTCTGCGGCCGGGTGATCAGCATCCGCCGCGAGATCTCCGACGCCGCGAAAAAAGATCCGCCGGCAACGACGAGATACCCCGCCACCTGTCCCGCACCGTTATTACGGATCGTTCCCGCGAACGCCGGCCCGTAAACCGTCAGGCCGAGCAGGGTTTGGCCGCGCACGAAAGAGTTGCGCGCATTGACGCGCGATGCGATCACGTCGCTCGGCAGGCGTGACACGATCGCGCGGATCGCTTCCCGATCGGCGGCGCTCAGGTTGAAACGCTCGACGACCCCACTCGGCCGGTTTACGGCGAGAACGTAGGTATCGTTGACGGAGTAAAGTCTGGCCTCGGTGAAATCGCCGGCGACGGGCCACCACGGCGCGCGCAATGCGGCGCGCTGGGCGATGTAGGGAGTCATCACGATGACTCTGCCCGCGCTGTCGAACGCGACAGGTCGCTCTACGACCTGGGCATCAGCGGCGTTGGCGGCGACGAGCAGCAGGGCGCCAGATACAACGAGGCGTCGAATGAAGTTCATCTGCACTTGGTTTGGGTGCGACGGTGTGCGCGCGAGTGTTGTGCCCACGCGCAAACATTGCCCGAAAGATAGGACGGGGCCCGCTGTTTTGCCGAACTATCTGGCGTCAGTCGCGGGGGATTACCAGCGCAGAGAAAGTCCTGAGCTCGGCGAGATTCAGATCGGAGACGATCCAGATCTCCTCGCCACGGCGGCGGACGTGAATAATGTTGTAACCGTTCGCATCCGACACTTCCGGCGATGTGTTCGATTGATCGCTCGAGGGCCAGACGAAGACATTGATCACGTGCTGGCGTCGCGTGTAGACGATCGTCGCGACGTTGTGACCGTCGATGTAATCCACCCTTCCGCCGACGAGCGGAAAGCCGACCGAGTCGAGCCTCGGCACATCCGGCGAGAGATTCACCCTGCCATTGAACCACGGCTTGACGTTGTGCTGATCGTTGGACGCGACGTCTGTCAGATGCCCTGGGATGAGTGAGCGAATGTGGCTGGCGAGCACTTCGTTCTGAACGGCGTTCGCCGGCGCGCGGCCGCGCATCGCGGCGAAGGTAAGGCCGCTGCTCAGGACTGCGATGACGGCGGCCGCCGCGAGCGGACGCACCCATCCGCGCGCGGATCTCGTCGGATGCAGCGCGATCGGTCGCGGCTTTTCCTCGTGCGCCGGCTCGGTGAGGGTGGCGCGGATGCGGGCCTTGAGTACATCGGGTGCCTTGTAGCGCATCAGATCTCCCTTGAGGCGCGCAGATGTGTCGAGCAGCCTCTGTCTCGCCGCGGCGCACTCGGGACAGTTCGCGAGATGCTCCTCGATCCGCGCGGCTTCTCCCGCCGGAAGCTCGCCGTCGATGAGCGCGCCAAGGTTTTTCTGACAATCAGCACACGTCATCACCCTGCCCTCCTCGAGTCGTCGCCGAGCGCGGCGGCGAGTCGCTCCCGGCCGCGGGACAATCGCGACATCACCGTTCCGATCGGCACCCCGACCACGGCGGCAATCTCGCGGTACGAGAGGTCGTTGAGCTCGCGAAGAACGACGATCTCGCGCAGCTCCGCCGGCAGCGCGTCAACCGCGGCTCTCACCCGCTCGCGATCAGACATCTGCACCGCCGGATCTTCGGCGTAACGCGGATCGGCGACCGCTTCGGCATCGTCGCCGAGCGAGACCGTTGCGCGGTCCATCCGATGGGACTTGTGCCAGTCGTAGCAGCTGTTGCGGACGATGGTGAGGAGCCACGCGCGGCCGTCGCCCTGGCGGAAGCTTTCGAAATGCCGGAACGCTTTGAGCGCGGCGTCCTGAACAGCGTCCTGGGCGTCGTGCTCATCGTGCAACAGGTACCGCGCCAGAGTGTAAGCGTCGTCGAGGTACGGCAAGACCTGCCGCTCGAACCGCTCCACCGTGTCTTCGGCCATTCGCGCTCGCAGCACTGCTAGGTGACGATGATCCTGCCCTGCATCATCGGATGCAGCGAGCAGAAGTAATCATAGGTGCCGGGTTTGGTAAGTGTGGTGGAGAAGCGCTGGTCGGTGTCCAGAACCGGCGACTGCCTGAACCTGTTTTGAACGTTGACGATGAGGTGCGGGACGTCGTCGTCGTTGATCCACACGACCTTCGTTCCGGCGCGCACCGTGAGCGTCGCCGGCGCGAACTTGAAATTGTCGATAGCGATCTCATTGGCGGCGAGGGGTGTGGTGCGACGGGCGGTCTGCCGACGCAGTGCAGCATCCCGAGACGCCGCTTCGAACGCCGGCGGCTGACCGGAAAGTGTCGCGTCCACGACGGCGAGGCTGCCGCGGCCCGGAATGAAAGTGACATCTGTGACACCAAGCACGCTGCGCAGCCGCTCGGGTTCGACCTTCATCGGACCTGGCGCGGGCGCCGTGCCCGGCGCAGGCTGCGGGAACGCGGTCGACATCGCGGTGTGAAAGGAGATGTTGCCCTCCACCTTCTGCATGATCTGATGGATGTGGCCGTTGAGGACCGTCACCGAGCCGAAGCGTTTGAGCAGGCCAAGCGCCTGCTCGGAATCTTCGGTTCCCCATCCCCACTGCGGATAAACCGTCCACAACGGCACATGCGCGAAAACAACGATCGGAGTGCTGCTCGAGATTTCGTCGACATCCCGGCGCAGCCATTCGATTTGGTCCGCGCCAAGCGAGCCGAGTCCACCGGCCTTGAGATTCAAAACGTTGACGAGACCGATGAAGTGCACGCCCGAATGGTGGAAGCTGTACCAGCCACCGCCCTTCGTCCCCTTTCCGTAACGAGTGAGATAGGACGCGCCGTTGTCGCTTGCGACGTCGTGTTCACCGGGCACGTAGAAAATGCGATCGGTCTTTACCGACTTGAGAACCTGGTCGGCGGTGTCGAATTCGTCGGCCCTGGCGAGCTGGGTGATGTCGCCGGTGTGCAGAACGAGCGCCGGAGCCTGTGGCAGCGCGTTGAGCTTTGCCACCGCTTCCTGCAGGGTCGCGGTGACATCCTTGTTCGCTTCCTTGTTGAAGCCGATGTGGCTATCGCTGATCTGGGCGAAGAAGATGCTCTTACGCTCCGCCTCGGACATGAAGGGGAGACGGCTGAGCGGGAATGAGACTGGAATTCCGCCGGCGAGAGCCCAGGCGGTGGCGGTGCCTGCCCACGCCATGCAGCGCAGGAAGCCGCGGCGGTCGATTCCGTCGTCGTTGTCGTTGGCAGTTATGTAGTTGGAGCCGTGGTCATGGTGGTCCATTTTGCAGTCCGGAAAGTCGAGCGCTCGTGCGCTCACGATCCTATAGACCGCCGGCTGCCTGGATTTATTCCGAGGGGGAAGCGGGAGGCGGGAGGCCTAGGTTCTGGTCCCGCGGTGCACGTCGAAAATCGCGCTGCGCCGGCATTTGGGGCAGATCAGCCAGTCGCGCTGGCGGGCGTAGCCGAGCCCGAAGGAGCCGCCGCCGATTTCGCGGCGAGTCATCGCTACGTTGCACCGCGGACAATCAGGCATCTTGCCGGTCGCGAATTCCTCCTTGATGCGCTGGAGCTCGAGCGCGGTGTACTGGGCGTTCTCCGCCATTCTCAGTCGGGGATACGCACTACGATCTTGCCGAACTGCTGGCCGCTCTGCAGGCGCTCGAAAGCCTGTCGGCCCTGCGAGATGTCGAACACCGAATCCACCAGCGGAGTTAGCCGCCCCGCCGAAAACTCGGCGGTGATCGCATCGAATTCGGATTCGTTGCCCATCGTCGAGCCCATGATGTCCCACTGATTCCAGAACAGCCGGCGGATGTCCATCTGCACCATCGGACCCGAAGTCGCGCCGCACGTGACGAGACGCCCGCGCTTCCCGAGCGCGGTCAGCGACTGGGTCCATGACTTCTCTCCGACCGTGTCGAACACGACGTCCACACCACGCTTATTGGTGCGCGTTCTGATTTCCTTGCCGACGTCGGTCGTGGTGTAGTTCAACAGATTCTCGGCGCCCAGTCCGCGGGCGAGGGTCAGCTTCTCCTCGCTGTGTGAGGTGACCCAGACCGTCGCGCCGATTAATCGCACGATCTCGAGCGCGGCGAGCGCGACACCGCCACCGATTCCCCAGATCAGGACATTGTCGGTCTTCTTCACGCGCGCGCGGGTGACGACCATCCGCCACGCCGTGAGTGTCGACAACGTGAACGCCGCCGCCTGCTCGACGGGCTTGTCCTTCGGAATCCGGCGCGCGTTGCGCGCGGGGACGACGATGTACTCGGCGAGGGTACCCGGCGTGTGCTCGCCGAGCAGCTTGAAGTTGACGCAGAGCGAGTGCTCGCCCATCTGGCAGTACTCGCAGGTGTGGTCGCTCAAGCCCGGGTTGATGATGACGCTGTCGCCGACCTTGAGCTGATTGTCGGAGATTCCGCTCAGGTCACCGACGGCGTCGATGATGCCGGTGGCGTCGGCGCCAAGGATCCACGGCGCGGTGATTTTGAGGCCGGGCATTCCAGCGACGACGAACAGATCAAGGTGATTGAGGGCTGCGGCTTTGACCCTGACGCGGATCTCGCCGCGTCTGGGCTCGGGCTTCAGGAGGTCGGTGCGGTACTCGACCTGGTCGAGGCCGCCGTGCGCCGAGATAGTGAGTCCTCGCACGCGATTATCGGAGCGTTATATTCAAGCGGAACATTGAATTACGGCTTTGACAGTTGCGGCCGCGGAGACGCGGCTCGCTATAGCCGGAAGATATCGACTTTGATTTCCATCCGCCTCGGATAAGTCAGAATGCTCCCCATAAAGGTTCCTCCTCTTGGCGAGTCGATCGTTGAAGCCACAGTGTCGCGGTGGCTCAAGAAGGAAGGCGATGCGGTCGCCGCCGGCGACACCCTCGTCGATCTCGAGACCGACAAGATCACCGTAGAAGTACCCGCCTTGAAGCCGGGCGTGCTGACCAAGCGCGCGAAGCAGGAAGGCGAGGTCGTGCATGTCGACGACATCCTCGGCGAGCTCGACGAGACAGCGGTACCCGCGACAGCCGGCGCGGGTGCGGTTTCGAGCGCGGGTACAGCACCCCCGACAGCACCGAGCACTCCGGTATCGACACCGACGCAGGCGCGCAGTGCTGTTCCGGCACCGCCGACTCCTGCGCAATCCGAGGCGATCAAGTCGTCGCCGGCGGCGCGACGCATTGCCGACGAGCGTGGGATCGACATCGCCGCGGTGTCCGGAACTGGCCGGGGCGGAGTCGTTTCCAAGCCCGATGTGCTCGCTGCGTCGAGCGGTTCGGGAGCCGCGGCCGCACCCGGAGGCATAGCACCGGCGCAAGCGCGTCCGGCCACGCCGATGCCGAGTGCGCCACCGCGCGGAGGAAATGGCGCGACGCCCGGTGCGCGTGAGACGCGGGAGAAGATGACGACACGCCGCAAGCGCATCGCCGAGAATCTCCTGCAGTCCCAGCAGTCGACCGCGCACCTGACGACGTTCAACGAAGTCGACATGACCGCGGTGAACGCGCTGCGTGAGAAGTTCAAGGAGAGAGTCGAGAAGGAGCACGGCGTGAAGCTGACCTTCATGCCGTTCTTCGTGCGCGCCGCCGTGCAGGCGCTCAGGCAATTCCCGTCGATCAATGCGCAAGTGGATGGCGATTCGATCATCTACAAGCACTATGTGAACATGGGGATCGCGGTCGCGTCGGACGCGGGACTCGTGGTGCCCAACGTGAAGGACGCCGATCGGAAGGGGATGATCGAGATCAGCCGCGACATCTCGGAGATCGCCAAGCGCGCGCGCGATGGCAAGCTGACGATGGACGATCTCACGGGCGGGTCCTTTACAATCACCAATGGCGGCGTGTTCGGCTCTCTCGTGTCGACGCCGATCATCAACTTCCCGCAGGTGGCAATCCTCGGCCTGCACAAAACTCAGGACCGGCCGGTAGCGATCAACGGGCAGGTGGTAATTCGCCCGATGATGTACATCGCGCTGTCCTACGATCACCGCATCGTCGAAGGCGCGCATGCGGTGCAATTCCTCGTACGCGTGAAGGAGCTCATCGAAGATCCGGCCGCGATGCTGATCGAGTAAGCCATGCCGGACTGTGATGTAGCAATCATTGGCGGCGGACCGGGCGGTTACGTCGCCGCGATCCGCGCCGCCCAGCTGGGTCTCAACACCGTTTGCATCGAGATGGACAAGACGCTGGGCGGAGTCTGCGTCAACGTCGGGTGCATCCCGTCCAAGGCGTTGTTGTCGTCATCCGAGCACTTCGAGTTCGCGCGATTGCACGCCGCCGAGCACGGTGTGGTGGTTGGAGATGTGAAGCTGGATCTGGTGACGATGATGAAGCGCAAGGACGCCGTCGTCGGCCAGAACACGAAGGGAATCGAGTTCCTGTTCAGAAAGAACAAGATCACCTGGGCGCGCGGGCGCGGGACACTGAAGAAGGGGAATGTCGTCGAAGTAGCCGGCGCGGACGGGAAGACCGAGACCTACAACGCGAAGAATGTGATCATCGCGACTGGCTCGGTGCCGGTTGAGCTGCCGTTTCTGAAATTCGATGAGAAGCGCGTGCTGTCGAACATTGGGGCTCTGAGGATTCCCGAGGTGCCGAAGCATCTGGTGGTGATCGGCGGCGGGGTCATCGGGCTCGAGCTCGGCTCGGTGTGGCGCCGGCTGGGTGCGAAGGTGACGGTCGTCGAGCTGATGCCGACGATTCTCCCAGGCAACGACGAAGAGATCATAAAGGAAGCCGACAAGGTTTTCCGGAAACAGGGGCTGGATATACGTGTCGGCACCAAGGTGACTGGCGCGAAGATCGAGGCGGCGCGGGTGCTGGTCGATATCGAGAAGGACGGCAAGAAGGAGACGCTCGACGCCGACTACGTTTTGGTCTGCGTGGGGCGCAAACCTTCTTTGACCGGCATCGATGCGAAGGCGCTGGGGTTGAACCTCGGCAAGCACGGCGAGATCGCGGTCGATGCGCAGATGCGCACCAATCTTCCGAACGTGTACGCGATCGGCGATGCGGTGGGCGGCAAGCTGCTCGCGCACAAGGCCGAGGAGGAGGGCGTGATCGCGGCGGAAGTGATCGCCGGTCACAAGGTGCACATGGACTACAAGTCGATGCCGTCTGTCGTGTACACGTGGCCGGAGATCGCGACGGTGGGACTCTCCGAGCACGAGGTGCAGGCGAGCGGCCGTAAGTACAAGGTCGGGCGGTTTCCCTTCACTGCCAACGGTCGCGCGCGCACCGCTGGTGAGACCGCCGGTTTCATCAAGTTCATTGCCGACGCCGAGACCGATGAGTTACTCGGCGCGCACATGATCGGGCCGAACGTATCGGAAATGATTGCTGAAGCGGTGCTGGCGTTCGAGTATCGCGGGTCGTCTGAAGACATAGGCATTACGGTGCATTCGCACCCGACGCTGAGCGAAGCGGTGAAGGAAGCCGCGCTCGGCGTGCTTGGCAGATCCATACATATATAGATGTCGCCGAATCGGATCATTCGGCCGATGGTGGCGGCCGACAGGAGCGGCGTCTTCAGGATTCTGGAGAACGCGGGGAATTTTACGCCTGAGGAAGTCGGGACAGCGTTGGAGCTGATCGACGAGTGGCTGGAGCTTGGTGAGCACAGCGGATATCTGACCTACGTGCTGGAGTCGCAGGGCGAAGAGAGCTCCGAGGTGCTCGGCTATGTGTGTTTTGGTCCGACGCCGTTGACGGAGACGACGTACGACTTGTACTGGATCGCGGTGGACAAGTCGAAGCATCGCGGCGGCGTGGGCAAGCGGTTGTTGAAGTTCGCCGAGGAGGAGATTGCGCGGCGTGGCGGGCAGATGTTGTTGGTGGAGACGTCGTCGCAGGAGACTTACGGCGGGACGGTCCAGTTTTACGAGAAGACGGGTTATGTGTTGGTCGGGAAGATCAAGGATTATTACAAGCCTGGCGACGACAAGCTGATTTTTGTGAAGAAGGTGGCGGCGGCGGTGGAGGTTGCGGAGAAGGAGGCAGTGCGGGCGCCCGAGGCGGTGAGGGTCGAGGCGCCGGATCCGGTGTTGACAGGCTAGCAGACGTGCTGGCCCAGACGTGAACGCTGTGATCGCGGCGGCGCACTTTTGATCACGCTACTCACCTTCGGGAATTCGAATGTGCGGGATGTGCGCTGCGCCTGGTGGCTCGATCCCGCTGGCTCATCTAACCGCTGTTCCCGACGCTCGCCGGAAATATCGGCTGCTCGAGCAGGTTCGAAGGGCGCTGCGAGTGCGGCACTATAGTAAGCGCACTGAGGCAGCTTACTGCGGGTGGGTGCGGCGATTCGTGCTCTTTCACGAACGTCGACACCCCTCGGCGATGGGCGAGGAGGAGATCGCTCAGTTCCTGAATCACCTGGCATCGGCTGGACGAGTGAGCGCGTCTACGCAGAACCAGGCCCTCCACGCGTTGCTCTTTCTGTATCGGCAGATTCTGAAACGGGAGATCGGGCTCGTTCCGGGCCTCAAGCCGGCGAAGCGTGGCAGGCGACTCCCCGAAGTACTTTCCGTAAACGAAGTGCGCCTGGTACTCTCGCACATGACGGGCGTTCCGCGACTTTGCGCGACCCTGATGTATGGGAGCGGCCTTCGACTCGCCGAGTGCACGAATCTTCGCGTCAAGGATATTGATTTCGACCGCGCCGAGATCATGGTGCGCGCGGGGAAAGGGAACAAAGATCGCCGCGTTCCGCTGGCCCAGCTCGCGACACGGGCGCTAAGAGTCCATCTCACTCACGTGCGGAAGCAGTTCGAGCGTGATCTGCGCGTTGGCGTGTTCATGTCGCATCTACCCGAGGGCTTGAGCCGGAAGATTGTTGGGGCCGAACGTGACTGGCGCTGGCAGTACGTTTTCCCCGCAACGCGCATCTATGTGGATCGCGAGACTGGGGTTCGCCGGCGGCATCACCTGCACGATTCGGCAATTCAGAGAGCTGTGACGGAGGCTGCGCGGGCGAGCGGCGTATCGAAGCGCGTGTCATGTCACGCATTGCGGCATTCCTTTGCCACGCATTTGCTCGAGAGTGGTACGGATATTCGGACGATTCAGGAGCTACTTGGCCATACCAGTCTTCAGACGACGATGATCTATACGCACGTCCTCAACCGTGGCGGCCTGGGCGTCAAGAGTCCCGCTGATAGACTCTGAGCAGGGCGCTGCGGGCATGTGGGTGGTAGTCGGGTTGCTACGACCCTACCGCAACTCCGCGCATTGTTATACTGCGAGCCGTTCGCGAGATAACTCTTGAGACGCCCAAGTGGTCCGCTCGCTAACTACTACTTTCTCAAGTGGTTACCGATTGGCGCACGGTTTCGCGGATTGCTTATCTTGCGAGGCCGCTGCAAGGTTTGTTCTTT
>DATFGW010000080.1:0-15402 GCA_035249045.1 Gemmatimonadaceae bacterium
GGCACCGTCACCACCGAGGATGGCGGCAAGATCGGCGACAGTGAGGATCGCATCAAATCCATCTACGGCGATGACCTCACCATCGAGCCCCACAAGTACATCGAGGGGGGCCATTACATGACCGTCGCCGGTGACAGCGCCAGCGCCGGCAAGGCCATTGTCTTCGAGACCGATGGCAAGCAAGTGACGGCGTTTCGCGCCGGGAGACTGCCCGAAGTGAAGTGGGTGGAAGGCTGTAGCTAGTGCGCGTCCGCCGGTGATTGCGACCAAGCCGGCGTTTCTGACCGCCCAGTGGCGCTACCTCGCGCTGCTAAACTTCGAGGTCGGCCGTCAGGTTCTGGAACCGTTGTGCCCAAAGGGTACCGAGCTCGACGAGCGCGACGGCCGTCACTTCATGAGTCTTGTCGGGTTTCTTTTCCTCGACACTCACGTGCTCTCTCTTCCCGCCTTCTTTCATCAGGACTTCGAGGAAGTGAATCTCCGCTTCTACGTCAGGCGGGAGATTGGCGGGGAGATGCGCCGCGGCGTCGTCTTCATTCGAGAGCTGGTTCCGCTCCCGCTCGTGTCGGCGATGGCGAGGCTCACCTACAACGAGCCTTATCGCACGGTGCCGATGCAGCACTCCATTCTCGAAACGAGTGGCGAGCTGCGGTCCGTCGAGTACCTCTTCGGTGGACCGACCGATCAGTGTCGAATGACTCTCCACGTCGACTCGCCGGTTGTTGCGCTGGCCTCGGGATCGCACGAAGAGTTCCTGTCGCACCGCGAGTGGGGGTACACGGCGCAGCGCGACGGCGGGACCATCGAGTATCGCGTCGATCACCGGCGCTGGAACGTCTGGCCGAACGCCCGCTGGGAGCTGGATGGTCCGCTCGGGGAATTTTACGACGAGCCGCTCGCTGCTATACTCAGAGCGGGGCCGTCGTCGGCCTTTATCGCCGATGGGTCTCCGATCGCCGTGCACTTGCCCGATCGAATCGCCTAACCAGCCAACGCAATGACCACAAGCATCCAGGACACCGACCTCCGGTATCCAATCGGCAAATTCGATTTCGACGCCCCGATCAGCGAATCCGACTTCCCGAGATTGATCGCTCTCATCGCCGAGGCTCCAGGAGCGCTGCGATCGGCGGTTGCCGGACTGAGCCGCGACCAGCTCGAGACGCGATATCGTCCGGGCGGATGGACGGTGAAACAGGTCGTCCATCACGTGCCCGACAGCCACATGAACGCGTACACGCGCTTCAAGCTGGCGCTGACCGAGGACGAGCCGACCATCAAGCCGTACAACGAGGCAGCGTGGGCGGAGCTCGCGGATTCACGGCGTGTTCCGATCGAGGTCTCGCTGGATCTACTCGACGCGCTGCATCTGCGGTGGGTGGCGCTGCTCCGGGCCATGGATGTGGCCGACTTCAACCGCGCCGTTCGGCATCCCGAGCACGGGCGGCTGGTTACCATGAAGCAGTTCCTCGGATTATATGCGTGGCACGGCCGTCACCACGTCGGACATATCACCGCGCTCAGGAAGCGCGAGGGCTGGTGACCGGCATTCGCCTTGCCTCTCTGAGCAGTCCAACTCGATGGTGGTGGACTTGAAAAAGAAGAAAATGAATCCGCGCAAGGCGACCTGGCTGCTGGTCGGAGCGGGCGCGGCGATGGTCACTGGCAGATTGGTGGAGCGCGGTCTCGACGCCGGGTGGCGCGCGATGAAGCACGAGGACCCGCCTGAGAAGCCGTGGCACAGCGATGCCAGCTGGCCGCAGGCGTTGGCATGGACGGCGCTTTCCGCGGCCGCGGTGGCAACGGCGGAGCTCGTGGCGCGACGCAGCGCGCATCTCGGATTGCGTCAGCTCACCGGCAGGCGAGTCCCAGCCGGACTGTGAAGCATTCCCCGGCGTTCCTCGCGCTGGTCGACGACGCCAAGCAGCGGGTGCGTGAAGTGAGCGTCGGGGAAACGCGTTCGCGAGTGGGGGCCGGTAAGGCGACGCTCGTCGATGTCCGTGAGGACAACGAGTGGGAGGCCGGCCACGCGCGCGGAGCGGTGCACCTCGGACGCGGAGTCATCGAGCGCGACATCGAGACCAGGATTCCGGACAAGAGCGCCGAGCTCATTCTCTACTGCGGGGGCGGGTTCAGATCGGCGCTCTCCGCCGACAATCTCCAGCGGATGGGCTACACCAACGTCGCGTCGATGGCGGGAGGGTGGAGAGCCTGGAAGGCGGAGGGGGGAGAGGTCGAATAGTCGGGTTTTGACCGAGGACTGCGACCAACTGCATTGCTGATTGCTGACTGACTGTGAACTCGGATCACCAGGTTGGGGGTCCGGGTTTTTAGTTAGTCCGCGATTATGACTGCCGTTGGTCGCAGGCCTCGCGATCCAGTTCCGATTCCGGACTTAGCAAAGTACTTGACACCGCAAAGTAGGCGGCTAACTTCCCATAACCACTCGAGCGTCCGCCATCAGGAGGACAGCGTGCTCAAACTTCTTTTGATGCTCAGCTCCGTCGCCAACGTCGCCGGTGGATTGGTGCTCATCGCGACCTGGGCGACGATGTGGCAGAGGGTGCCGGTCATCGTGCTCTTCATCGGCGCGTCGCTCCTCATCCAAGGCGGCTATACCATTCTCTTTCTCGGTGGCGAGCTGGACTCGTGGGGCGATCTCGCGGTCGGCGCACTCTTCGCCGGCGAATGCCTGGCGGGCTGCGTCGGTGCCCTCGGCCTCGCCGAAGCCATCATCCACAACTTCACGCACGCCGACATGGAGATGGCACCGGTGCTCGCCGGGCTCCTAATGGTTGGCCAGGCGGGCCTCGCGCTGGTCTACCTCTTCGAGCACGGAGAAATCACGCCAGGGAAGATCAACTGACGGTCACGGCTATCTCAACTGAAGACTACCGGCTCGCGGCCGTGGGCGGGCCGGCTGGAGGCCGCGGGCTCAAACATATCTCTGCGGTTCTCGCGCGTACCCGCGTACGGGGCGCGGGCCGTTGCCCGTGGCCTCCAGCCGGCCCGCCCAAAGCCGCCGGCCGGTAGTCTTCAGTGCCGTTCAATTACGGCCTGAGCTCTCCGTGATCCACGGGCTCCCGCCCCATCCTCATGAACAAATACTCATAGAGGACCGCCGCGATCAGTCCGCCGAGTATCGGCGCCGCCCAGTAGAGGAGCTGCGCCTCGTAAACCCCGCTCGCCACCGCCGGCCCGAACGACCGCGCCGGATTCATCGACGCGCCCGTCAGCGGCCCGATCGCCAGAATGTCGGCGGCAATCGTTAGCCCAATCGCCAGTCCGCCGATCTTCGGTCCCTTGAAATCCACCGCCGTTCCGAAGATCACGAATACCAGGAA
The DNA here is from genome assembly GCA_035249045.1 of Gemmatimonadaceae bacterium. Taxonomy (GTDB): domain Bacteria; phylum Gemmatimonadota; class Gemmatimonadetes; order Gemmatimonadales; family Gemmatimonadaceae; genus UBA4720. The sequence continues at coordinate 3,345 of DATFGW010000080.1, forward strand.
GAACGTCGCAATGGTCTCGAGGATGAATGCCTGACCGCCGGTGATGTCCAGGGCGATGGCCTGTCCTCCACCCCGGGTCGCGACGAACACCGAATCGGGATACGATGCCTTGAGCGCGTACGCCGCCGCGATCGCGCCCAGCACCTGCGCGATGATGTACAGCGCTGCCATCATCGCCTCGATCCGCCGGGTTGCCAGAAAGCCCAACGTTACCGCTGGATTGAAATGACCCGAGATGCGCATCAGCGCGCTCACCATCACCGCCAGAATGATTCCGTGCGCCAGGGCGACTTCCACGAGTCCAGCCTGGCTGCCGGACATCCGCGCCGTCATGATTGCGCCGCTCCCCACAAAAACCAGAGCGAACGTTCCGATGAACTCAGATGCGAAGTGCCGCCACGCGTCGCGCATGATGCTGCCCCCTGTTTGCGTTATGAAGAACGGGGCCGCGGTGCGCGCGAGCTCTAGATCACTCGACGCAGTACCAGCGCGGCGTTGATTCCGCCGAAGCCGAAGGAGTTGGTGAGGATGTGCTCGACCCGCTGCTTCCGCCCGGTTCCCGGCAGAAAATTAAGATCGCAGGCCTTGTCCGCAACCTGAAGGTTCACCGTCGGGGGTAGCCATTCCTCTTCCATTGCCAGCGCGCAAATCGCCGTCTCGATCGCGCCCGATGCGCCCAGCGCGTGGCCGTAGTAGCCCTTCGTGCCGCTCAGTGGAATCTTGTACGCGCGATCACCCAGCACCTGCTTGATGGCGGCTGTCTCGGTGGAGTCGTTGAGAGGAGTCGAGCTGCCGTGGGTGTTGACGTATTCGATTTCGTCGGCAGACACCTTCGCATCGGCCAGCGCGAGTCGCATCGACCGCGCCGCCTGCGAGCCGTCGGGACGCGGCGCCGTCATGTGGTGCGCGTCGTTGGTCGTTCCATAGCCCGCCACTTCCGCGTAGATCTTCGCGCCGCGCGCCTTCGCCCGATCGTACTCCTCGAGTACCAGCACAGCGGCGCCTTCTCCCATCACGAAGCCGTCGCGATCCTTGTCGAATGGCCGCGATGCCGATTCTGGCTCTTCATTCCGGGTCGACATCGCCCGGATCAGCGCGAAAGCGCCAAAGCAAAGCGGCGCCAGCGGCGCCTCGGCGCCGCCGGCGATCATGACATCGGCGTACCCATCCCGAATCTGCCGGAACGCGTCTCCGATCGCGATGGTGCCCGAGGCGCAGCTCATCGCATTCGTGGAGTTCGGGCCCATCACGCCAAGCTCGATCGCAATGTTGCAGCTCGCTGCCCCGCCGAACACCGCGAGCGCGAGCGTTGCATCGACCGCGCGCAATCCCTGCTGCAGGTAGACCGCGAGCTGGCCCTCCGCGTAGCTCACCCCGCCAAGTGCGGTGCCCATGTTGGCGCCGACGCGCTCCTTGTCCTCTTTAGACAGGTCGAGATTGGCGTCGGCGAGCGCCATCTGTGCTCCCACCACCGAGAATTGCGCGAACCGGTCGAGACGCTTAGCGCGTTTGTTCTCCAGATGGTCGGACGGCACGAAGTCGTTGATCTCCGCCGCGTTGTGGCTGCGGAACTGCGATGGATCGAATCTCGATATCGATCGCACTGCCGAACGCTGGCGCTGGAGTCCTGACCAAAAACCATCTCGTGTGGTTCCGATCGGCGTGATCGGCCCCATCCCGGTAATTACGACCCTTCGTCTATTCACAGTTGCCTCTCACCACTGGTTCTTCGATTCGCGCTCGGCGACCGCCGCCAATCCCGCGAGAGTTCTGGATGCGATGCCGTGCACGAAAACCGGACCGATCAGGTACACCGCCGCCCAGACGCCCAGCAACGGAATCCGGGGCCCATCCCAGACGTGCACAATTCGTACGTGCGTGCCGCCGGGGGCCGGCGTGAAGGTCCATTCCACCTCCATGCCCTTCGTTATACCCGCGATGTGTCGGAAGCGGATCGAGGGTGCCGATCGACTGACCGACATCTCCGACAGCCACCACGTCGGCCAGTTGACGCGCAACGCCGAGTCCTGCGTCCCGACGATGTCGAACGGCCGGTTGGCCGACATTTCCACCACGCCGCCCCCGTCGGAGCGCCGGTCGCGGAATCGCACGTAACGGTAATGCGGAAGGTATGCCGGCCACTGTTCTACTCTGCTCGCTATCTCGAAAATGTGTGCTACCGGCGCGCGAACCAGCCGCTCGTCGATGGTTTCCATCGGCCGTCCCAGCGGCAGCGGAGCCAGCTCGAAAGGCCGCGCGGCTTCGGCCGTCATTGCACGGGCGCCCAGCTCGTCGTGACGCGAAATCCACGGCGGCGTCGGGCGACTGGCCTCCGCGCCACCGCTCGCTGGACTGTATCCGACAGCTCCTGAGTCGTGAAACCCCGCAGCACGGAGACGACGCCGTCGTGGCGGCTAACGGCATGGAATCGGAGGGGAAACGACGCAACCCACAGCCCCGCCGCGGCAAGCCAGCTTCTTCTCAGATCGCTAACCACCACTCGCACTTTTGCGACCCGATTCATCTCGCGCAGCAATACCGACGCCTCGCGATCGTCGAAGTGGTGCAGGACCTGGGAGCACATCACCACATCGATGCTGCGATCCGCGAACGGGAGATGAAGGGCATCGGCGCAAATGGACATGTCGATCGATTTCCTGCACGCGCGCGCCAGCACCGCGGCCGAATCAACGCCGATCGTCACGAGTCGAATGCCGCGCCTTCTTGCGAGCGCGCGCGCGGCACCTGGGATGTCGCCGAGTCCAGTGCCGACATCGAGCAGCGTCGCGTCCGTTGGGAGATCGTCGAGTGTGAGCTTAAGCTCCTCGAGCGCCGACCGCCTTCCGCCAAACAAGGTGTTCGCGCGAACGACGTCGGCCAGCGACCTGGTGACGACCCCGGGATCGACGTTCGGCGAATCGAGAATTTCCACGCCTCTCTTTCGCCGTGGGGTCAGGAGGTCGCGCACCACCTAGCGCTCCAGCTGGGCGTAGCCGCCGCGATAATAGAGCAGCGGCGCGCCCGGCTCGACCCGCGAGGCATCCACTTCGCCGATGATGATGGTGTGGTCGCCGCCGTCGTGCAGCGCGTGCCGCCGGCACTCGATCACGCTCAGCACGTCGTCGAGGATCGCGTAACCGTCGGCCGATCGGCTGAAGCCGACGCCCTCGAACCGGTCGATATCGACGATGGCGAATCGGCGTGCCAGCTGCTCCTGCGCCGCCGAAAGAATGTTGACGACGAATCCGCTGGCCGCGGTGAGCGCGGCGTGCACCGACGCCGTCTTCTCGATGCAGATCAGCACGAGGGGCGGCTCGAGGGACAGCGAGCAGAACGCACTCACCGTCATTCCCTGGTCGGCGCCATCGCCATCTCTGGTGGTGACGACCGTCACGCCCGACGGAAATCGGCCGAGCACGGCACGGAACTCGTCGGAGCTGACCGGCGGCGGTGGAGGAGGTGGTGGTGTCAAATCTTGAGCGCCGGAGCGACGAAAACAGTGAAGAGGAAGCGCGGACTCAGCACGAGCCGCGGCGGAATGAAATCACCAGCTACGCCGACGAGGAGGTCGGCGAGATCCTTTCGCCGTGCCAGAACGCCGGCCGCGTTATTCAGGAACCATGGATATGCGATGGCCATGCCGACGATCCGCTCCAGCTTCCACTTGCCGCCGAATTCGCGTTTGCGCGCTCGATCGTAGCCGGACAGGACTGCTTTTTCTTCCTTTTCTCCGCGGCCGAGGGCTTCGATGAGGTACGGAGCGAGCAGCTCGCCTCCCCTCAGCGCGGCATACATCCCTTCGCCCGTGAAAGGATCGAAGAAATCGGCGGCGTCGCCGACCAGCGCCGCGCCACGCGCCCACGCTTGCCGCGACGCCGTGGCGAAGGGACCTGTTGCCCGCACCGGGGTCACCCGCTGCGCGGATGCAAAACGACGCGCCAGATGCGGCCGCTCCGCGATCCACCGCTCGAAGAATTCCGTCTTGCCATCGCCGAGCTTTTCCGCCTGGGACTGCGGAATCACCACCGCGACGTTGATCTTGCCGCCGCCGACCTCCACCAGACCGAAGTATCCATTGTAGTCGACGTGCATTTCGCCGATATCCCCGACGTCCGCGACGTTCTCATAGTGCGCGACGAGCGCGATTCGCCGCGGCCAAATCCGGCTCGTCTTCATCAGGCCGAGTCGTCGGCCGACTACTGAACGGAGCCCGTCCGCGCCGACCACGTACCGGGCGCGAAGGATGCGCTCGGCACCGGCTCCGTCCAGAGTCTTGACGCCGCTCACCCGTCCGCCGCCGTTGCGCGTCAGATCGGTGACGCGCATCGATTCTTCCACACGGGCGCCGGCCTTGCGTGCGCCGCGTAGCACGATGTCGTCGAGAATCGTGCGCCGGATTGCGAGCCCGCTATCGCGAAAGCCACGGAATCCATGACTGGACGCAAACTCACCGTCCGCCGTCGTGCCGTTGGGTGCGCTCACGCGCATGCCGCGCAGGTGTGCCGGACCGGTCGCCTCTATCTCGTCCAGGACTCCCATGTCGGAGAGAATTCGCGACCCCTGTGGACTGAGGTACTCGGCGCAGATTTTGTCGCGGGGAAATTTCGCGCGGTCGAGCACCAGGACGTCGACGCCTTCGCGTGCCAGCGCAAACGCGGTCGAAGCGCCCGCCGGCCCGCCGCCGACGACGATGACCTCCGCGTCGAGATGGTCGCTCACCCTACCCGATTGCGCGCGCGACGCGCTGAAACAGCCCCATGTATTGCCAGTGTGGGCGCGGAAGCCGCAGGACCGACGCGGCGCGAGTCAGATACGGCAGAACGATCGATCGGGAGTCCGCGGAGAACATGAATCGTGGATGATCGGCGGCGAATCGTTTGAGCCTCGCCACAGTTGCGTCGAAGGAGAGCGAGCTGGAAAAGTAAAATGTCGGATCGAGCAACGTGCTGTCTGGAGGAACGATACCTTCCGCGATCGCGATCCGGTGGAGCGTCGTGCCCGGATAGATGCGCAGGCCGACGGTCGTGTAAACCGCATCCCCCCGTTCGAGCCGCCACTTCGCGAACGCCAGGGTTTCCTCGACGGTGTCTACCGTTTCTCCCGGCCCCCCGACAAGAAAGATCCACAGCGTCCTGATTCCGTGCGCCTCGACCCGTGACGCGACCTCGCGCACCTTGGCGGCCGTGAATCCCTTTTCCAGTCTTTCCAGCACCGCATCGCTCGCGCTTTCGGCGCTGATGCCGAGAGTGCGGAAGCCGGCGCGGCGCATCGCGGTGAGAAGCTCCGGCGACGCTGTGGCGGGAGTGAAGTTGGTAGTGTCGAGGTGTACGCCAAGCTTCCGACGGGTGATCGCCTCGCAAACCTGCAGTGCATGGCCGGGCGGAGAGTTGAAGGTCGAATCCACGAAATCGAAATGGTGAACGCCGGCTCGGATTTCCAGCTCTTCGATTTCGTCGGCGACGAGCTCCGGATCGCGGGTGCGGTAACCCCAGCCTTCAACGTTGCGGTAAGTGCAGTACACGCACTTGTAGACGCAGCCGCGTTTGGTCTGGATCGGAATCGTTGCGCCGTGGCGCTGGTAGCGCGCGAGATCGATCCACCGGTGAAGCGCGGGACGGGGCAGCGAGTCCAGATCCGCCTCCTCGCCCGGCGGAGTGAAGGTGACCGTCCCATTTCGGTCTCGCACTAATCCGGGAATCGCTTCGATTTCCGCGCCCGCGCAGAGCGCGTTGATCAACGCGACACTGGCGCGCTCGCCGTCGCCGGCCACCGCGTAGTCGACGCCGAGGTCGCGAAAGAGAGCTTCCGGCGCGACGCCGAACGCGGCACCGCCGGCGATGATCTTGGCCGCGGGCGCAGCCGTACGCAGGGCGTGCATGATCCCGCGAGCCTCCGGCGTGTAGTGGCGGAGCGCAATGGCGTCGCTGTTGTCGATGTTGCGCACCGAGATGCCGATCACGTCGGGTCGGAACGCGAGCGCCGCGTCAGCAGCCGTGCGGGCGGGATCGCGCGCGAAGCAGAGATCGACGAAGCGCACGTCATGACCCGCGACTTCCAGCGCCGATGCAACGCACGCCAATCCGTTTGGAACCACCGGGTACGGCTGGCGCTCGCGGTTCGTGCTCACCAGCAGCACCCGCGCAGAGCTTCCCATCGAATGTTCGTGCACTTGCGTCATCGAAACCGCCGGATCGCTACAAAAGGCGAGACATGCCTAAAGCTACCAGCGCGCCCACCGCGGAGCAGACTGCGTTGACGACATCGTTGTCGAATCCACGCAATCCCGCTGCGTGAAGGGTTGGCTCTCCGCAGCTGTGGACCTTTCGCTCGGTGGATGTGGCGCATGCCTCGCACCAGCGGCGCGCCTGGGTGGTTGCTCCGAGGATGGAATCTGTGATGGCGCCCGCGACCCCACCCAGTGCGCCTGCGGTGAAGGAGACCGGCCAACTCGCCAGCGCTGCCTCGGCGGCGATGAACGCGGCGCCGGCCACGCCCGCCGCTGTGCCGAGCAGAGTGACGGCGCCCGACGTGCCGGCCGGCACGCGGCGCCCGGAAAGGATAGACACAGGCTCACTCGCCGACAGCGTCCCGATTTCAGTGGCCCATGTGTCGGCGGTGGAAGCCGCGATCGCGCCGACTCCGAGTGCCATCCAAACGGGCGACGGAGCGAGCAGCTGGCCGATCGCAGCCGCGGCAAACACGCCACCATTGGCGAGGACCTGACCGGCATCGCGCTCCCCACCTTTTTCGACGACTGAGCTGATGCGGGCGAGCTTTCGCGCTTCACCGATCCGGGAAAGCGCGCTGGCGGATACGAAGAGCGAGAGCAGCAGCACTCCCCAGCTCCAGCCTGCCGTCATGCAGAGGGTACCCACGATCGCGCCGGCAACTGCGCCGCTCGGCGACAGGCTTCGAGTACGCCGCGCGGCGAGGACGACCAGTGTCGAGAGGACGGCGCCCGCTACGAACTCGATCATGTGGCTCGAGGGTAAGTACACCATACTACGCAACTATCGATCGATTCACTTCTAGAAATTACGGGTTGTGGGTTGCGGGTAGCACGGTTGTGGGTTGCCGGGAAAGGCGGGGCCGACGCGTCGGGTGGACTTAGAGGAACTGCAGAAAGAAGACTACCGGCGGGAGGCCCTGGGCGGGCCGGCTGGAGGCTGGGGGCTCATCTCCGAAATATCAAGGAAGACTACCAGCCAGGAGCTTCGGGCGGAGCAGCTGGCGGCCCCTAGCACGGATTGGATGAACAGCGTGGGTTTAGCTGCTAGACTTCTTTAGTATCTAGGAAACGAGCCCCGAGCCTCGAGCCGGCCCGCCCAGGGCCTCCCGCCGGTAGTCTTCTGTTGTCGTTTCTCTCCTAACGAGCGCCGGCGGATAGTCTTTACTTGCCGTTTGCAATCCTTGAAGCCCCCTCCAGCGACGGTTAGCTTGCCCTCTCCGCTCAGCCTCCCAAATGCCCGGCACCGTCAACGCCATCGTTCCGCTAAGTCTCCTCGAAGCAGTACGCACTGTCGATATACCTGAGGGAGACGATGTCGAGTACGTGCAGGAGCATCGCAACAAGCGCCTTGGCCTTAGCGACACCGTCATCGCCCAGATCCGGCGCTACAAGGACGCGCTGAAGCGCAATCAGCAGATCGCCATCCACGAAGCGAGCGGGATCGCCCGGCTCATCGGCCGGAGACCCGACGCGGAGGGAATCTTCACTCGCGCGGGTAGCATCGTCGCCAACCGGATGTACCAAATGATCTCGGGCACCACCCGGCAGATCATCCACATCCTGCCCGGCTTCATCGCGCGCCCGCTGGCGTTTCGACAGGTCAAAAAAGCAGGCGAAAAGTACCTCGGCGCTTCGGTACGCCGCGTCGGCGCTTCGATCGTGCTTGGCGTCAGGGATTCAGTGACCTACGGAACAGCGCCCAAGGCGATCGGCTGCCTCTACTACGAGTCGGCACTGCGCGAGATGCTCAAGCTGCTGGTGCAGGGCGGCGGCATGATCGACCACGTCCACTGCCGCGAGCGCGGCGAGGACATCTGTGAGTGGCGCGCGGAGTGGCGCGCCGTCAAAGGCTCCCAGTAACCGCCGTGCTCCAACCCAACGCGCTACCCGCGATCCAGTCGGCACTCGGCCGCGCGGGAGTGGATGGCTGGCTGCTCTACGACTTTCACGGGCTTAATCCCATCGCGGTCGGCATGCTCGAGCTTCCGGGGATGACGACGCGCCGCTTCTTCGTCTTCATCCCGACGAAAGGCGTCCCCGTCGCCGTCACCCATGCTATCGAGCAGGGTCCGTGGGCAGCCTGGCCGAAAGATTGGCGCAAGGAGAAGTACAGCAGCTGGCGTCAGCTGGAATCTCTCCTTGGCGATCTGGTCAAAGGAAAAAAGCTGGCGATGGAGTACTCGCCTGGCGACGCGGTCCCGTATCTCGATCGAGTGCCTGCCGGTGTGATCGAGATGGTGCGCACCGCCGGTGCGAGCATCGTCTCTTCCGCGGACCTCGTCTCGACTTTCTATGCGGTCTGGAACGACGAGCAGCGCGCATCCCACGAGCGCGCCGCGCGCGCGGTGTCCACCATCGGCCAGGAAGCGATCCGCCTCGCCGGCAGCCGCGCCGACAGCCCGACACCTCTTACCGAGTACGCGCTGCAGGCGTGGATCCTCGAGCGCTTTGCAGCGGGCGGCCTCGAGACCGATCATGGACCCATCGTCGCTATAGGACCAAACGCGGCCAACCCCCACTACGGGCCGACGCCGGAGCAGTCGGCGACCATCAAGCGCGGCAACATCCTGCTGATCGACCTGTGGGCGCGCGAGAAGGGCGGTGTCTTTGCCGACCAGACGTGGATGGGATCACTCGGCAAACCCAGCGAGCGGGACCAGAAGATCTGGCTCGCGGTGCGCGACGCGCGCGACGCCGCCATCGCACTGCTTCGCGAAAGAGCAAAGGCCCGCCAGCCGGTGCGGGGTGGGGAAGTCGACGACGCCGCGCGTGAAGTCATCACCAAACGCGGGTTCGGCGAGCAGTTCATCCATCGCACCGGACACTCCATCGATCCCCGCGATCTCCACGGTTCCGGTCCGCACATCGACAACCTCGAGACGCGCGAAGAGCGCGTCCTGATTCCCGGCGTTGGGTTCTCGATCGAGCCGGGTATTTATTTCACCGGCGACGTCGGAATGCGCAGTGAGGTCAACGGGCTGATGGGAACCGACTCGGTTTTGATCACTCCTTCCGACTACCAGAAGGATTTGCTGATCGTCTAGGGTCCGATGTAGCTCCACACCGAGGGATCCTCGAGGCCGAGCCGCCACAGCGCAAAAGCCGTCACGCCGACCTGTCGCGCGTCGCGAATCAGAGTCTCCAGCAGTACGCGGTCACTGACCCATATCTCCCAACCCTCCGGTGAAAGCGCGTGCAGGGTTGCCGAGGCATGGTCGCGGGCCAGGGCGGTGTTCGTCATCGTAGTAAGTCGCCGTGCTTCGTCGTAGCTGATGACTTCGGTCTCCGCGTTTCTTCGCCACCGATAACCATAAAGCGGAAAGCCGGCGATGATTCGCCCGGCGCCGACCTCCGCGACGCGCACACCAAGATTGCGCGTGACCCAATCCGGTGCGGCGATCGGGCCCGGCGGCGACGTGCTCCAGTGCTGATCGTATAGCACCGGCATGATGTAGTCAGCCGATTGAAGCAGCAGCGCTGCCGGGTACGCGGCGGTGTCGCCGGCAGGAACAGCGATGACGATAGTCGTGATCCCATGCGCCCTCACCGAATCCGCGACGGCCTTCGTCACCGTGAGCAGCTGATCGAGATCGCGGGTGGTCATGCCCTCGAAGTCGATCACCACACCATGGTACGCTCCCGAATCGACCAGTGCCGCGATCGCGCCGGCCGTCGACGCCGAGACCTGCGCGTTGTCGCCGAGTCCGCGCACGATCTCGGGATGAAAGCCGTTGCCGAGGTTGGTGGTGATCAACGCCATCGTGCGCCCGGCGAGCGCCGGGCGATTACCGAGGGTGTCCGGATACGCGACGATCGGGCGGAAGCTGAGGGTGTCGAGAGCGATCCAGCCCGTCACGATCCGATCGAGACTGCCTTGATGCGCGATGACCGAAGCCGCACTGCGTGCATCCCAGGGTCCAGTGAACCCCCAGTACGAAGGACGGCCGCGCGGCTGCGACGGGAGGTGCGCGCACGCGGAGAGCCCGACGAGCGCAGCGATGCACCATGGTCGCGCATGAATCAGACGCATTGAGATGCGAGCCTTGTGTCGGAGCCGTCGACGCGGCAAACTCCGCCGTCATGAAACATCTATCAACCTACCTCGCGATTCTCACGCTCGCACCAGCCGTCGTCACGGCACAGCGCACCGCTGATCTGGTCCTCACCAACGGGCGCATCTACACCGTCGACAACGCGCGCCCGCAGGTCTCGGCGCTCGCGGTGCGCGATGGCCGCGTGCTGTTCGTCGGGTCCGACGCCGAGGCGAAAGCTCTGGCTGGGCCCGCGACGGAGTTGATCGATCTGCGCGGCGCGGCCGTCTATCCCGGCTTCACCGACGCCCACGCGCATCTGCTCGGACTCGGCAACATGCTGCAGCGCGTGAATCTCGCCGGCTCGACGTCCTACGATGAGGTGATTGCGCGAGTAAAGGCCTGGGCGAAGGATGTGAAACCGGGCGAGTGGATTCAGGGGCGGGGCTGGGATCAGAATCGGTGGCCGGTGAAGGAATTTCCGACCCATGAGGCGCTGTCGCGCGCATTTCCCAACAATCCGGTGGTGCTCGATCGGATCGACGGCCACGCGCTGCTGGCAAACGCCCGGGCGATGGAGCTCGCGCACGTCACCGCTGCGACGCGGGATCCGGCCGGCGGAAGGATCGTCAGGCTCGCTTCAGGTGCGCCGTCTGGAGTTTTTGTCGATAACGCCAAGTCGTTGATCTCGCGCGCGGTGCCGGAGCCGACGCGCGCGAATACCCGCAAGGCGATTCTCGCCGCCGTCGCCGAAGCCAATCGCTGGGGATTGACCGGCATCCATGATCCCGGCGAAGACGCCGAGGCAGTGGCCATCTATGAGGAGCTGGCCAGGGCGGGCAATTACAATCTCCGCAACTACGTGATGCTGAGCGATCCAGGCGAGCCCGGCTCGGCTGAAGCGATGGCGAATCCGTACATCCAGCGCGGTCCGCAGAACGCGCTCTACGACGGACACCTGTGGATTCGCGCCATCAAACTCTACGCCGACGGGGCGCTCGGCTCGCGTGGCGCGGCGCTGCTCGCGCCGTACAGCGACGACCCGAACAATTCCGGGCTGCTCGTGTCGCGGCCCGAGCACATCGAGGCGTGGGCCGAATGGGCGCTGCGCCACGGGTTCCAGATCAACGTTCACGCGATCGGCGATCGAGGCAATCGAGTTGTGCTCGATGCCTTCGATTCAGCGCTACGGAAAATCCCGAAAGCCAACCATCGCTTCCGGATCGAGCACGCGCAGGTGCTGAGTCCCCAGGATATCCCGCGGTTTGCAAAGCTCGGCGTGATTCCATCGATGCAGGCGACCCATCAGACCAGCGACATGCGGTGGGCGGAGTCACGGGTCGGACCGCAGAGAATTCGCGGCGCCTATGCATGGAGATCCCTGCTCAATACGGGTGTGATCATCCCCAACGGGACGGATTTTCCCGTCGAAGAGGTCAATCCGCTGCTCACCTTCCACGCAGCGGTAACCCGCCAGGATCCGACCAACTGGCCCGCGGGCGGCTGGTATTCCGATCAGAAGATGACCCGTCAGGAAGCTCTTCAGTCGATGACGATCTGGCCGGCCTATGCGGGTTTTCAAGAGGCTGTGCTGGGCTCGCTGACGCCGGGCAAGTACGCCGATTTCGTGGTGCTTGACCGCGACATCATGAGGGTGCCGGACACCGAAATTCTGGCAGCGCGAGTACTTTCCACCTGGATTGGGGGAAAGCGCGTGTACGAGGCGAAGTAGCGCGGCACATCGCTTGCCCCTCCTTGGGGCGAACTTTCACTTCCTCTTCGACAGAATGCTGCGCCG
>DATFGW010000081.1:0-6813 GCA_035249045.1 Gemmatimonadaceae bacterium
ACGCCGTCGGCGACGACCATTATCGACGCCACGCGCTCTTCTTCGATCGGCAGGCGATCAGCGCTCTGGATGCTCGAGATGCCGACCCACAGTCGTCCGCGCAGCTGGCCGACCAGGAAATGATCCTGATTCTGGCTGCGAACCTTACCGACGTGGGTCAGCCCGTAGGCATCGATCTCGTCGTCACGCGGACGCCGCTCCATGATCATTGCTCCGTCGCCGCCAGCCAGCGCGCGATCTTGTCGCGCAGCATCGGCAAGGTGATGGTGCCATCCTCGAGAACTCGATCGTGGAATGCGCGCGGATCGAATCTCGCGCCGAGGGTGCGCTCGGCTTCCTCCCGCAGGCGGCGGATCTCGAGCTGGCCGACCTGATAGGAATAGCCCTGGCCGGGCCAGCCGATGCGTCGATCGACGTCGATCGCTGCCTGCTGTGGAGTGCGAGTCGTGTGTGCGAGCTCGTAGTCAATCGCCTGTTGCCGCGTCCAGCCCTTGGCGTGGATGCCGGCTTCCATGACCAGGGTCGCGCCTTCATAGACCTTGTCTTCCAGCCATCTCAGTCGTGACGCATCCGACGAAAACAATCCAAGCGCGTCGGCTACCGTCTCGGCGTAGATCGCCCAGCCCTCGATGAAAGCGGAATTGCCGAGGTAGCGGTTGAGAGGGTGGACGTTCGGTCGCTCAAGCGCGATGGCGAGTTGAAAGTGGTGGCCCGGAATTCCTTCGTGAAATGCAAGTCCCTCCATGCGGAGCTTCTCGCCGGGCGTCGTGGCGTAGGCGAGGTTGACGTGAAAGACGCCAGGCCGAGTACCGTCTTCGGCCGGTGCTTCGTAGTTGGCCAGCGGTTGGGACGGCTCCTGGAAAGCCGGGAACGGCTGGACGATCAGCGCGGCTTTGGGGAGAATTCCAAACGCGCGCGGGACTGCAGCGCGTACGCGGGCGAGAATCTCCTCGACGGCGGGCACGACTTCTTCGCGCGAATGGAAGCTCGCCGACGGCTCAGCGCGGGCGCGACGCATCGCTTCGCGAACGTCGGTCGTTCCATAGCGCGCGACGGTGATTGCGCGCATGGTGGATTCGGCGCGTGCGACGAGCTGCGTGCCTAGATCGTAGACCTGGTCGGGAGTGAGATCGAGAGTGGCGTAGCGGCGGATCGACGCGGCGTTGCAGGCGGTGCCGTTGGGATTCGCGGTGATGGAGACATTCTCTCGCGCGACAGGGAGGTACTCGTTGGCGAGGTAGTCGCGATAGCGCCGAATGGCGGGATTGATCTCGTTCGCGACGATCGTCTCGAACGACTGGCGAAATGCCGGAGTAGAATCGGTGCGCGCGGGCGTGAAGAACGGGGACGCAGTCGGAGCGACCGTGAGCAATCGGTCGGCTGATTCGATGACGCGCTGGACATTGACCTTCGGCTCGGTGTAACCGGTGCGCACGCCTTCACGGAGGTTCGCGATCTCGGTGTCGACATAGCGCGGGAAGGAATGCCAACGCGTGAGCGCCTGAGCGCGAAGATCGTCGGTGCCCACCGGCTGTTGTATCGCGAGCGGTGCATAGCCGGCGATCATGCCGATCATCGGACTGACGTTCCAGACCCGGAAGTTGCAGACGCGCATGGCGCTGCTCGATTCCAGCTCCTCGCGCAGCAATCCGTAGGTCACCCATTCAGGCCGGCCGATGAGTGCCGATGGATCGATGGTGCGGAGCTGGGCGAGCCAGCGATCTTCCTTTGCCTGCCACACTTTTTCGGCGGCGGCGGAATTGTCGGTGAGGCGGTCGTGGCGGGCGCCGGGAATGCCGTTGGAGGTGTTGATCTCCGGGAACGTCTCGCGCCAGTTGGCGAGATAGTCATCGGCGATGGCGATGACGCGCTGCGCGGCGGAGCCGGCGGGAAGAGTCGAAGCGGAGGTTGCGGCGACCGATGGAGTGCAGCCGAGCAGTGGAGCAGAGGCGACGAGAAGCGATCGAAGCAATTGCCACCGCACTGGCGTCATGACTTTACGCTCCGGGTTTTTCAGCCGAGGAAATCGAGCGCCGGAAGGTCGAATCTGTTGCGGATTGGGGCTGCCGACAAGGTTGGGGTGAGTCGGCGTGGCGGGGGGCCTGCTAGCTAAGCGCGGCTAGGCGTCGCGATAGTACTCGATGATGGCCCATTTGACGATGATGTCCATCAGGAAATCGGCGTTGGAGGACTCGCGCTGTCTGGTTTGCGAGTGGTGATTGTTCCCGTCGCGGGCGCAGGCTTTCATCGACAGGATCATCTGGGCGGGGTCGGCGTTGGACTCGCGCAGCGATCGCGCACACGCTTTGACGCACTCGCGCAGATCGGCCATCGAGATGGCGCTACCGCGTACGACGTCTTGAAGTGCGGTTTGAAAGAGAAGTGCCGTTTCGTCCGGGATCTGAAACGAAACTGAATCGTTGTTCAAGGGCAGCTGCTGCATGCGGATCCTGAAATCACGCGGACGGCGTCGCCAGTAGCGCCCTCACCTTCCCGACGAACCGGAAGTCCCACGGCTGGTGGCTTAAGTTCCGTGGCGCTCAGATGAGCGTCTTGCAACGTACGGTCACGCGACCGCGTGGACAAGGTGACCGCGAAAATCGGCGATCCTAGCTGGCGTGCGGCCCGGTGGCGCGACGATCAGCGGGGCGCAGCTTGCCTCAGGTGCTTGGCGATCGCCCGCGCGGACTCGAGGGGGCTCTGGCTGGTAGTATCGATGACCAGCTCAGGCGTTGGCATTCTTGGCCGATCGAAGGTGCCGGCCTGGTCGAGCTTCCGATACTTGTAGACGTCGCGCAGCTTGCCGAAGCGCTCGCGCGGCTCGGAGGCGATTCTCTTCTCGAGCTCGGTGTTGCTGCAGGTCAGCTCGATGAAGTGGATCGTGCCCATTCCCGCCTGTACGCGCTTTTGCAGCGCGGGGATGAAACCATCGCTGACGGTTTCTTCCGGGGCGAAGGTCATGATGACGCCGCCGATCTTTGCCTTGAGCGCGGTCTCGATGCTCAGGTGCCAGATATTTTCGCGCAGCACCACGAATGGCGGGGTTCCGAATGGGAAGAGCGATGTGACGAGGTCGACGACGGCGTGGTTGTGGAGCAGTCGATATCCGGTCTCGGCGGCGAGGTGTTCGCCTACCGTCAACTTACCGACGCCGGGGCGGCCGAATAGGAAGAGAATGTCGGTCACGGCGAGAAGGATGGATCAGTTTGGTCTCGGCGTCGAGAGTCGGCCGCTTCGTATGCATCTAACAATACGGAAGCACGGAGCCGATAGCCGGAGAGCAGCTACGCTGAGAGCTCTCGGGACCCTTTACGTCTCGTCGTCTGGCACCACGTAGTGTCAGGATTCCGTGTCTGATGCGAAGCGTTTCTATCGGATTAACTGCGGACCAGGACGACGAGACGCGATGCTTCCCGAGAGCTCCCGGCGTAGCTGCTCTCCAGCTATCGGCTCCGTGCTTTCTTTCATGTGGTGGCTAGACGAAGCGTTCAGGTCCGAGCCCCCGAGATGTCCGGACGAAGCCTGACCGCCTCCCGGAGATAGACGTGAGATTCGACGGGCCTCGGAGCTTTCGGCTCGACCTCCACAAGCACCCGCAGACAGCGCGGCATCGCGCCGCCTACCGGGATCTCGCTGGCGCAAAGGAGCGGGACGTCGACCCAGCCCATCTCGCGCGCGGCGAGGGCGGGGAAGGCGGAGGTGAGATCGGGCGTCACGGTGAACCAGCAGCTGATGATCTCGTCGGTCTCGAGCCAGTTGCGCTCGATTATTTCCTGGAGCAGCTCGCGGGTGGCCGTCGCGATCTCGCGCGGATCGTCGCGCTCCACCGACGTCGCGCCGCGAATGGCGTGGGTGCGGCGCCAGAGTTTGGAGCGCTGTGAGACGAGCGCGACGAACCGTGTGTAGTTGTCGCGAGTGTCCTGGATTCCTTCCTCGAGGATGGTCAGACCATAACGCTCGGCGGCGGCGCGGCCCGCGATTGCAGCGCGGGTGGGATCGCCGCGCTCCGCAACCTCGCGCGCAGCGCCGGCGGTGTCGAAGGATTTCGCAGGCTTGATCGACGGGTGCTGCTCGAAGAATCGACTGCACTGTGCCAGCGCGACGACGTGACTCGCCGCACTCTTCAGCGTCGCGAGCGTCGCCCCGCGCGGTGCCATCAGGCAATGTCGCACGGGGACCATCACCTCCCCGACTTGCCGCAGCTGCGGATGCGCGGCGATCGCGTGAAGTCCGGGATCGACCTTTCCGACGATGGAGTTCTCCACCGGTATCACGCACGCGTCGGCATCGCCGGTGATGACGGCGCGCACGACCGCCGCAAACGTCGGCATCGGCACGTGCTCGATCGGATGGCGCCAGATGTCGGAGATCGCGGATTCGCCGTAAGCGCCGCGGTCGCCCTGAAAGGCGACGCGCATCAGCTGCGGCTTCGCGCGCGCGGGTGCGCTGCCGTTCGATTTCGGGGTTCCGAGGTGCGCTGGTTTCGACTTCAACATGGTTACCTGTCTGTTGGGGCCGCCGTTCGCACGGGGATAAAAAAAGCCCCCGCGCTGCGGGGGCCGGCTGCGTGATTTGACGATTACTCAGCTACGCGCGAGCGGGCCCCTGCGGAAGGAATCCGTAGAAGTAATAGCTCGCGGTAAAGGAGAGTTTCGGCACGGGTCTATTGTAGGAGGGCGGTGGGGGAAAGTAAAGGAGAGATTTGACCTCGTTACTGGCCACCCCTCGTACATAAGCGGGCAGCTGCAAGCTTACAGCAGCTACGCTGACAGCTTTCCTCGGGTTCTCGGACCTGAGCGCTTCGAATGCATCTAACAGTACTGAAGCACGGAGCCGATAGCGGGTGAGCTGCTACGCTAAGAGCTCTCGGGAAGCATCGCGTCTCGTCGTAGAAATCCGTAGTCCATGCGGAATCCGCCCACTACGCGCATCGCCAGTATTACGGAGAAGCCCGCCGTCGAGACGTGACGCATCCGGAGAGTTCCCGGCGTAGCAGCTCTCCAGCTATCGGCTCCGTGCTTCCCTTCATGTGGGGGCCAGCCGAAGCGCCCCAACCCCCTACGCAGCATCATCCCCATTCCTGCGCCTACTCAGGAACGAAAACCTCAAGACTCGCTCCCGTCTCCTCTCCGCCTCGAGGTTCAGCGATCGCGCTCGCAGCAGATCGTCGAGTGCAATGAGTCCGAGTAGCTCGCGGCCGGGCGTGCGCGCGACAACGGGGAAGCGGGTCAGTCCGGTGTGCGCCATCCGGTGCACCACGACGCGCAACGGCTCGTCGGGATACGCCGTCGTCGGAGTGGATCGCACGATGCCGGGGAACTCCGTGACGCAGTTCTCCGGATTTGCTTCGACGATGCGCTGCAGATCGACGCGCGTCACCACCCCCACCACCGTCTGAGTCTCGTCCACAACCGGGAACAGCCGCTGCGGTCCCTTCTTCGGATCGACCTTCAACGCTGCCCTGAGCAGATCGACCGAAACCGTCGGCGTGAGCGCAACGATGTTCGGCCGCATAACTTCGCGCGCGAACAGGATCTCGAGTGGATCGACGGCGTACTCGCGACTGAGATGGAACCCGCGACGCGCGACTTTCTCGGTAAGAATCGATCGGCGTAACATGAGCACGGTGACGCCGTGCGCGAGGGTCACCGCGACGAGCAACGGCAGCAGCATGTTGACGTCGTGGGTCAGCTCCAGCATGAACACGACGCCGGTGAATGGCGATCGCATCGTGCCGCCGAGTATCGCGCCCATGCTGACCAGAACCCAGAAGCCGACGCCTTCCGACGGCAGCACCAATCCTTCGAGGCCGCCGAGCGCGCCGCCCATGATGAGAAGTGGCGCGAGCACGCCACCCGACGTTCCCGAGCCGAGCGACACCGACCAGATGATCGATTTGACGATCAACACCAGGACCACGAGGTGCAGACTCAGCTGCCCCTGTAGCATCGCGGCGATCGTGTCGTAGCCGACGCCGAGCGCCTGCGGGCAAATCAATCCACCGACGCCGATCACGACGCCCCCGATCGCCGGCCACCACATCCAGTGAATGGGCAGCTTCTTGAACGCGTCTTCCGATGCGTAGACCGCGAGCGTCAACAGCGCGGACAATCCGCCGGCGAGGATGCCGACGACGACGCAGCCGGCGAGACCTTCGGGGCCGATGAATGCGTTGTGCGGCGGAACGGGGAAGAGCGGCCCCATGCCGAGGATGTAGCGGCGCGCAGCCGCGGCAGTGGCGCTGGCGAGCGCAACGGGAATCATGCTGCGCGGCTTCCACTCGAACAGAAGCAATTCGACAGCGAGCAGCACCGACGCGACTGGTGCCGCGAAGGTCGCCGACATTCCCGCTGCCGCGCCGGAGACGAGCAGGGTCTTGCGCTCGGATGCGGTGAGGTGGAAGAACTGCGCGATCAGCGAGCCAACCGCGCCGCCGGTCATGATGATCGGACCTTCGGCGCCGAACGGACCGCCGGATCCGATCGAGATCGCCGACGAGATCGGTTTGAGCACCGCGACCTTGGGCTCGATGCGACTGCCGTTGATCAGGATCGCTTCGATCGCTTCCGGGATGCCGTGACCGCGAATGCGCTCCGATCCGTAGCGCGCCATCGCGCCGATGATCAACGCGCCGGCGACGGGGACGAGAATCTCGAACGGACCGAGATGGTTGCCGGCTGGAGAAACCAGCGCGGTGCCCCAGCGCTGGAAGAAGAACAGGTTGGTGAAAATCCCGATCAGGCGGAGCAGGATGAAGGCGACGTAGGCGCCCGCCAGGCCGATGAACATGGCCATCACGCTGATGGTGATGAC
>DATFGW010000082.1:0-30352 GCA_035249045.1 Gemmatimonadaceae bacterium
GTCGAAAATGGGTCCGGGTGACCTGTCCCGCGCGCTGGCCGCGCTCCCCGTGATGTCGGATCCACGGCTGCTCGTTGGTAGAGAGACCTTCGACGACGCCGGGGTCTTTCGGCTGTCCGACGATGTCGCGCTCGTACAGACGGTGGATTTCTTCGCGCCCATCGTCGACGATCCATTCGACTTCGGTCAGGTAGCCGCCGCGAATGCGCTCTCCGATGTCTACGCCATGGGCGGCCAGCCACTGACCGCGCTCAACATCGTCGCTTTCCCGACGAAGGATCTTCCGCTCGAAGTGCTTGGGGAGATGTTGCGGGGCGGCCAGGAGAAGGTACATGAGGCGGGCGCGGTGATCGTCGGAGGCCACACCGTCGTCGATACGGAGCTGAAGTACGGGCTGGCAGTCACCGGGCGCGCGCATCCCGATTTCCTGCTCACCAACGCCGGGGCGCGGGTTGGCGACGTCCTCGTTTTGACCAAGCCGACCGGCAATGGCATTCTCGCCACCGCTGGGAAACGCAACCAGCTCTCGGCGGAATCGCGTGAGTCCATGCTCGGCGCGATGAAGGCCCTGAACGGAGCTGCCTCTCGTGCGGCGCTCGCGGTCGGCGCCCGCGCCGCTACGGACATCACGGGATTTGGCCTTCTCGGTCATCTCTCCCACATCGCGCGGGCCAGTGCTGTCTCGCTTCGTGTCGACCTCGATGCGATCCCGCTATTGCCCGGTGTGCGCGAGGCGGTTCGCGGGGGGTATGTAACCGACGGCGCGAAACGCAACGCCGAATACCTGCGCGAGCTCGTCCACTGGACCCGAGGCAACGATGAAGACCGCGCCATCCTTCACGACCCCCAGACGTCAGGTGGGCTTCTCGTTTGCGTCAGCCCGATCCGTGTCGCCGACTATCTTTCACGCGTTCCAGGTGCTGTCATCGTCGGCGAAGTTGCTCAACGGGGAGACGTTGCGATCGAAGTGCGCTGATACGCTCGGGGGTGGATGGAGCCTGGTGGCTTCCGTGATCTTCAAAATCACTGTGACCTTACGCCGTAAGGTCGGGTGGGTTCGATTCCCACACTCTCCCGCCATCGCACTGCTCGGCGTTTTCGCGTCGCTCAATCTCGTGCCGATGGCTTCGAACGCCCAGCAGCGGGACAGCGCCCGCGCCGGCGTCGCTGCCCCATCGCATGCCCAGCCAGCTGTCGCGGATACGACGCCCAAACCACCGATGAGTCCGCGACGCGCGTTTCTCACATCTCTGCTGATTCCAGGATATGCGCAAACGGTGCTCGACCGCGACAAGGCAGCGATGCTGTTCGCCGTCGTCGAGATCGGGTCGATCGGCATGGCGCGCAAGGCCGCGCAGGATCTGGCCGAGGCAAAGGGTCTCGCGCACGACAGTGTCGTTGCGACGTACAAGATCGATCCGACCACTGGGCTCGCGGTCATCGATCCCAAGACCGGATTGCCCGTGCCCGACACCTATTTCGCCAGTCGATTCACGCCCGACCGCATCAAGGCGCGACGGACTCACTACGAGGATTGGATCGCGGCAATCGTGTTCAATCACCTCATTGCCGGCGCCGACGCCTACGTGGCCGCCAATCTCTGGGACTTTCGCACCAACGTTGGCGTCGTTGCGTCCGCGCGATCCGCAGGAATCGTTGCGTCGGTAGGGTTTCGGTGAGCAGCGGGGAGCCGATCGGGGTCTTTGATTCCGGCATGGGCGGTCTCACCGTCATGCGCGAGATCATGAACCAGTTGCCGAACGAGAGCATCATTTATTTCGGCGACACCGCGCGGGTGCCTTACGGACCAAAGAGTCCGGACACGGTTCTTCGTTACAGCCGGGAGATCACTACGTACCTGCGCGGCGAGGGCGTGAAGGCTCTCGTCGTCGCGTGCAACACCGCCACGGCGCATGCGCTCCCCGCTCTGCGCCGGGAATTCGACTTCCCCATCGTCGGCGTAATTCAACCGGGCGCGCGCGCCGCCGTCGCCGCGACGAAAACCAAGCGCGTCGGCGTCATCGGCACGGCCGGAACCATCAGATCACGCGCCTACGAGAAGGAGATCCAGCGTCTGCTTCCCGACGTCAACCTGATCGCCCAGGCGTGCGGTCTCTTCGTCCCCCTGGTGGAAGAAGGCTGGCTCGACACCGAGCCAACCCGCGCAATCGCGCGCAACTACCTCGCCCCGTTTGTTACCGCCGAGGTCGACACGCTGGTGATGGGATGCACCCACTATCCGTTGATCAAGACGGTGATTGGAAACGTCGTTGGCAGAGAGGTCAGGCTGATCGACAGTGCTTACGAGACGGCCCGGGAAGCCGGAGAAGTTCTCCGCGCGCTCAACCTGCAAAACGAGACACCCAACGAGGCGCGCTACAGATTCATCGCCTCCGATGCCCCCGACACTTTCCTGCAGCTGGGCCAGCGCTTTCTGGGCTCAGCCATTGATCGAGTTGAGACACGCACCCTGGGTTGATCCATCCCATTGGCGCAGCTCGATCGCCTCATCAGTGATCCGCAAAAAGGTGGGCGCGTCCAGCCAGGATCCCGCGTTTCCGAACACATTGCCGCTTTCCATTTTCTCCAGCGTCGCAACGTGCGAATGCCCGTACACCAACAGGTCCAGGTCCTTTGCTTCCCCGAGCTGTCGCTGGGCATACGCGCGCAATCCGCGGCCTTCATCGCGAGCGCGATAGGTTCGACTGGCGTTCGAGCTTCCGTGCGCGAGCCGACTCGCCCAATCTGGATGAATCAGGCGAAATGCTTTTATCGCCAGCGGATGACGCATGATCGGGCGGATCATCCTGTAGCCCCGATCCTCCCGATCGCGCAGCCCGTCGCCGTGCTCGACACGCACCTTCCACCCTGCAACTGATCCTTCCCACGGACCGATCACGTATTCCACGCCGACATCCTCGCGCAGGATCTCGCCGCCCCAGCAATCGTGGTTGCCCGCCACCCAAAGCACATCGATTCCCGCATCCCGCAGCTCGGCAAGCGCAGCGAGCGCGCGAAAGCTCCGGCGCGGAATGACGGTTTTCCACTCGAACCAGAAGTCGAAGAGGTCGCCATTGATGATCAGCGACCTCGCATCCCCGGCCAGACCGCGCAGGAAAGCGACGAATGATCGCTCGATCTGTGGGCTCGCCACACCGAGATGCGCGTCGGAGATGATGATGCAGGGACCGTTGAGCACGGCTCAAGTTAGCGCGCCGCCAAAGTCTTTACAAAGCATCGCATCCGGGGCATTTTCGCAGCTGCCTCCATGACATCCGAGAGCGCGCGCGGCACGGCTCACATCGTCGAGTTCCGGGTTCGTTACGCCGAAACCGACCAGATGCAGGTCGTCTATCATTCGAACTATCTGATCTGGTGCGAGATCGGCCGCACCGAATTCATCCGCGCCCTTGGTACTCCTTACGCCGAGCTCGAGCGGCAGAACGTCACGCTCGCCGTGGTCGAAGCCAGCCTCCGGTTTCATTCCGCGGCTCGATACGACAATCTCATTCGTGTAACGACTACCATTAGCGATGTTCGCTCCCGCACTATCACCTTCGACTACGTGATTACAAATGCGGAATCGGGTGAACGATTCGTCACAGCATCGACCAAGCTCGCATCGCTCACCCGCGATTCGCGACTAACCAGTCTGCCCGCCGGGCTGCGCACCCTTCTCGAAAATGCCGCTTCGTAAGCTGCTTGGCGCCGCCGGCGCTCTCGTCGTCGTCGCGGCCTCGGCCGGCGCACAGCCGAGCACGGCCCGCGCGGACGCCGTCGCGATCTCGCTCTACGCGCGGATCCTGGCGATGACCGACACCCGACAGCTCGATACCGTGCTCGTCGATCGGTCGCTCGCCACCAGCTGGCGCCCGCTGCGCGCTGCGGCGACGATCGCAATCGGACAAGTAGGTCGCGGCAAAGGACTGGCGGGTGCTCCGAGATTGCGCGCGCTGCTGCACGATCCCGACTCCAGTGTAGCCGCGAATGCAGCATACGCGCTCGGACTGCTGCGCGATTCCTCGTCGATCTCTGATTTGAGCGCCGCTCTCGATGCGCCTGCGCCGGTCGCGCGGGAGGCAGCGTGGGCGCTTGGCGAAATCGGAGCAGCCTCGCGCGGCGCAATTACAATCGCACTGCGAAGCCAGCATCGCGGTGATGTTGCAGTTCAGCTCCTGCTTGCCGCGGCCAAGCTCCGTCCAGTCCCGCTTACAGAGATTCGACCCTATTTGCGCAACGCCGACCCCGCCGAGGTTTGGGCGGCGGCGTACGCGCTGGCACGCACGAGAGCCAGCGCGGGAGTGCGCGATCTCCTCGCCCTTGCCGACGCGCCCGTTGCCACCGGCGGCGTGACGACCACTTCGGCCGAGCCCTCCGGCGAGCGCGGCCCTTACACCGATCAGCGGCTCGCGCCCGCGCGCATTCGTGCAGAGATCGCGCGCGGCCTTGCCCGAACCGCCGCGGGTGACTCGCTCGGCACCCAGGCCTTCGCCACACTTTCACGGCTTGCGCATGACGCGGATTCGCACGTTCGGATCAATGCGCTGCGGTCGCTTGGGACGTATCGCGCGCAGGCCAGTGCGGTCCTGGTCGACGCGACGAAAGATGCCGACCCCAATGTGCGCGTCGCTGCCGCACAAAGCCTGTCCGCATCCTTTCCAAAGGATGACGATGCGTTCGCCGGACTCTGGGCGGCCGACACGTCAGTCGTCTATCGCGCCTCGTTGCTGGCATCGGCGGCGAGCGCCGGCCTTCGCCCGCCTCAGCTTCGCGACTGGGCCGCCAGTGCGGACTGGCACCTGCGCGCCGCCGTGGCGAACGCCGCCGGCGATACCCTCGATCGGGCGTTCGCCATCTCTCGCGCGCGACCGCTCCTGATCGACCCCGACCCTCGCGTTCGGGAGAGTGCTTATGGTGCGCTGGCGCCTCCGACTTCAATGGCGCTCGAGGACAGTGTCCACGAGCTGTTGATAGCCGGACTTCGCGATCCGGATTTCTACGTCAGGGCAACCGTCCTCGCTGCTCTTATCGATCGTCCGACCGCCGCCGACTTGCCCGCAGTGCTGGCGAGCTATCGGCTGGCTGCGAAGGATTCCGCCAACGACGCCCGACTCGCCGCCCTTCAGTACGTCGCCGCCGTCTGGAAGCGCGATAGCGCATCGCTGACATCCGACGTCCGTTCGGAGCTCTCGGCGATACCCGTTCCTTCGGACCCGCTCGAGCGAAACGCCGGCGCCGGCGTTTCGCCGTGGTCTCGCTGGAGTGGCGTGGTTCCCTCTCCGCGCCCGACAGCCTGGTACGACTCAATGGTGCGCCAGATGGTCCTTCCGATCGTCGTAGGCAAACGGATCACTGCGACCATCTACACCGTACGCGGGCCGGTTACGCTCGAGTTGTTCGGGGCCGATGCGCCCATTACGGTATGGAACTTTCTCTCGCTCGCACGGTCTGGATACTATCGAAACACGCGGTTTCACCGCGTCGTTCCCAACTTCGTCGCCCAGGATGGAGATCCAAGAGACGATGGCAATGGTGGTCCCGGCTACGCCATACGAGACGAGATGAATCGCCACCGTTACGAGCGCGGGGCAGTCGGCATGGCATTATCGGGTCCGGATACCGGCGGTAGCCAGTATTTCATCACGCATTCGCCGCACCCGCACCTCGATGGCCATTACACCGTCTTCGGGCGGATCTTGCGCGGCTACACCGTTCTCGATCGAATCGTGCAGGGCGACCTCATCACGCGCATTGATCCCCGATGAAGCAACTCCTGCTGCTGATCACCCTGGGTGGATGTGCCCCGGCACTCCATCCACTCACCGGAGTGCCGGCGCCCGATCGTTCGCTACCCGAGTTGGCGATTCCCGCCGGTCACCGCCAGATCGTATTCAAGTGGGAATACCAGGAAGGCGACATCGCCGCACGCGGCGATGGCTCGGTGCGAACCGCTGCGCCCGACAGCGCCCGGCTCGATTTCTTTCTCGGCGGCGGATTGGGCGCGGGAGCCGCGCTGTTGATCGGCGACTCGCTGCGTTCGCCTAATCCCGAGCTGGCGAAGCGCTACATTCCGCCGACGCCAATGATGTGGGCGGCACTCGGGCGGTTGGCGCTCCCCCCGCTGGCGGACACAGTCGTTCGTCTGGACGGCGATGTGCTCCGCGCCGACATCGGACGGCCCATCCAGTGGAGAGTCGCCATTCGCGGCGACACTCTGCTCAGCGTCGAGCACGTATCGGGTGACCGGATAATCGAGAGCATGAATCGTTCGTCGGATAGCGTCGTCACCTACGAACGGCCCGGCGCCCGGCGAACTCTTCGCCTGACCGTGCTGAGAGAACAACCCGGATCTTTCGATGCGTCGATCTGGCACTTATAGTCTTGTCCTTGTCGCGATGGCGGCTTGCTTCCCGTACAGCTTTACGGGAGGGGGGCTGCCCTCTCATATAAGGACGGTTGCCATCGTTCCTTTCGAGAACCAGACGGCAACACCTGAGCTGCCACGCGAGCTCACCGACGCGCTGAGAACGCGGTTGCGAGACCGCCTCGGCCTGCGCGATGCGTCGGAGTCCAAAGCCAACGCGATTGTCCGCGGTGTCATCCAGCGCTATGAGACCGACATCCCAATTGGCTACAGCGCCAACAACAAGGCTGCGACTACGGCGAAGCGGATGCTGCAGCTGGTTGTGGACATCGAGATGATCGATCAGGTGACGGGCAAGACCCTGTGGCAGCGTAAAGGCTTGCTTGCGGAAGGGCAGTACGAGGAGCGCGGGGAACCGGAAGGACGGCGGCAGGCCATCGACCACATCGTCACCGACGTAATCGACGGAGCCCAATCGCAGTGGTAAACCGGCGCGGAGAGAGTCGGCTTGGCTGTCTCATCGTGCTGCTCGTTCTCGCCATCGCGGCGTATGTCGCCGTCGATTTTGGCGAGGCTTATTTCCGTTACTATCAGTTCAAGGATGCGATGGGACAGGAAGCCCGCTTTGCCTCGACAAAGACCGACGACCAGATCACCACTCGTTTGGCGGCGCTGGCCGATTCGCTGGAGCTCCCCGCCGGCGCGGAGCTCATCACCGTCGATCGCAGTCCTGACGTGGTTACCATTTCCGCCGATTACGACGTGGTGGTCAACCTCCCGTTCAAGAAGGAGCGGGTGCTCCATTTCCACCCAATGGCGGCGAGTAGACTCTGAGCCCCAGAGATCCCGCGACCAAAGTCGCGACGTGGTCTGAGGCGGCGCGCTGGAGGGAGGGCAAAAAGGGGCGGGTCGCGTTCACCAACGGCGTTTTCGATCTGCTCCACCGCGGCCATATCGACGTGTTGAACGCCGCGCGGGCGACCGGGGACTATCTGATCGTCGGAATCAACAGTGACGAATCAGTCCGCCGACTCAAGGGCCCCACGAGACCCGTGCGCACCGATGGCGATCGCGCGTACGTTCTTGCAGCGCTCGAGTGCGTCGACCTCGTGGTGATATTTCCGGAAGACACCCCACTCAACCTTGTAAAGCAGCTCAGGCCGGATGTAATCGTGAAGGGCGGCGATTACTCTGAGTCAACCATCGTCGGCGCCAGCGAAGTAAAGAGCTGGGGTGGGACGGTGGTCGTCGTGCCGATCACGCCGGGCCACTCAACGACTGCCATCATCGGGAGACTTGGTGAACGCGAGTAAAGCAAAGCGAACTGGCCGCAGGGCTGAAGAGCTCCGTCAGATCACCCTCGAACGCGGCGTCGCGCCCTATGCGGAGGGATCGTGTCTCATCTCCTTCGGCGCGACGCGCGTTCTTTGCACCGCATCGGTCGAAGATGGAGTGCCGGGCTGGCGGCGGGGTAGTGGCGAAGGCTGGCTGACAGCGGAGTACGCGATGCTGCCTCGCGCGACCCGCACTCGCACGACTCGCGAGCGCGCCCAGCTCGGCGGCCGCACCCAGGAAATTCAGAGGCTGATTGGCAGGAGCGTGCGCGCGATGCTGGACGATTTCCGGTTTGGCGAATTCACCGTCAAGCTGGATTGTGATGTGCTCGTTGCCGACGGAGGAACCCGCACCGCGGCGATCACAGGCGCCGCGGTCGCCATCGTCGACGCATTTGACTGGATGGTTGAGAACGGCAAGCTCGCTGTCTCACCGGTCAAGCGCCGAGTCGCGGCGGTGAGCATCGGAATCATCGACGGAGAGCCACGCCTCGACCTCGATTACGAGGAAGATGTCAGAGCTGAAGTCGACATGAATGTTGTGATGAGCAGTGAAGGGAAGTTCGTCGAGGTCCAGGGCACCGGCGAGCACGGAACCTTCGATCGGGCTCAGCTCGACCAGCTTCTCGAGCTCGCCATTTCCGGAATCCGCACGCTCGACGCCGCCCAGGTCAAAGCCCTCTCCGAGTGAAAGACATGCGCTTCCTCCTGGCCACGCGCAGCCGGGGAAAGCTGGCCGAGATGCGCGCGATCTTCGCCGAATATGGTCTGCAGGTAATCGATCTCGCCGAGCTGGGAATCCCGGAAACCGACGAAGAGGATCACCTCGAGAAGTTCGAAACCTTCGAGGAGAACGCGCTCGCAAAGGCGCGCTACTTCTTCGAGCTGTCGGGCGGGCGTCCTACATTCGCCGACGATTCAGGAATGTGCGTCGACGCACTCGGTGGCGAGCCGGGAGTTTACAGCAAGCGGTGGTCGGGCCACATCGATGCGAACCCACGAGCGATCGACGCCGCGAACAACGCAAAGCTGGTGGAGCGAATGAGCGAGGCCCGCGGGTCAGGGGGGGGCAGCTTCACCGACACAGCGCGTTACGTGTCCGTTGCCGTCTATGTAGATGATTCCGGCGAAGTTCTGCGGCGCGGCGTGATCGAAGGCCGCGTGCTGACTGCACCAAGGGGAGCGGGTGGATTCGGCTACGATCCCTACTTCGAGGCGCCGGATCTCGGCGGAACATTCGCCGAATCACCACTCGAGCGCACTGCGGCCGCGAGTCATCGCAGCCGCGCGTTTCGCGCATTGCTGGGCGCGTTGCGCGACTCCGGCCGCATATAGTAACTTGCCCTCACCACGGGGCGTAGCGTAGCCCGGTATCGCGCCTGCTTTGGGAGCAGGAGGTCCCCGGTTCAAATCCGGGCGCCCCGATTCTGTAACTGAAAGCCTCATCGCTGTTTAGCGCGGTGGGGCTTTTTCTTTCCTACCGCTGATTACCCGTTTCTTTACCAGTTTGTACTGATTTCATGTACCTACGGCGCGTTCCGAAACCTTCCGCTGTTCACTCATCACGGCCAGCATCGTTTCGTTGTCCGCGAACTGATAGCACTCGGTCAGAACGCTCGCAGACTTGGGACTCCACCCGCCCGCCGCTAGAACGTCCGACTGCGGGTGATGCTTTCGCTCTGAGGCCCATTTCCGCCTGAATGAATGCCATCCCATCCCGACCGCTGAGAGCTTGGCGTGTGTCGCCGCGTCGGCTAGCCCGTGCTGGAATATCTCGCGGCCCAGCGGCTTGCTTGGATCAGTCGGAGCAGGGAACACCAAACCTCCGAACGCTCCACCGAGTTTGACACGGAAGCGGGTCACTTCCTCGACCAGCGAGGGCGGCATGGGCACCCGCCATTCCTTTCGCTTCTTGTCGTTCTCGGCTCGCCAAAGGATCGTGGCCGCGTCAAAGTCGAAGTCTGACCACGCGAGCTTTCTGATCGACCCGATGCGCCGGCCAGTTGCTTCGGCCAACACCAGCGCGAGTTCCAGCCTCAACCACCGCTGATGCTTGGACGGACTTTCGGCGTTTTGCGCGGCCAGTTCCTGCATCGCCTTCCGTATCGCCTGGAATCGCTCGAATGACGCGACAGGCCGCTTGGGGTTCTGCTCCTTCTGTGACCTGACACCCGCCAAAGGATTGGCAGCTAGCAACCGCTGTCCACCGCGGACTCTGATGGTCGTTGCCCACTTGAGCATCGTGCGGAGGATGCGGAGCTCCACTTCCGGCGATCGAGCACGAACCGGCTTGCTCAACTCACCGTCACCCAGGTCGATCCCGCCCCGCATGCGCTTGGCGGTGAAGGCTATCACGTCAGCCTCGGTCAGATTCCGCACGTCGCAACCCTTGCCAAAGAACGCGATCAGGATTTGAACGTGCATCGCGTCCTCGGCCCGAGTCCTCGGTGTGTTGTCGAGGAAGGCTGGTGATTCCGCGCTGAACCGCTCCCAGAGATGCGAGAGCGTCAGCACTCCGGTATCCGCGACCTGACCATCGCGGAGGAGCGCAGCCAAGAGCTGCTTCCCCATCCGGTCGGCTTCATCGCGGTTTGTTGTACCGAGCGACTTCCGGCTTTTGCCGCGTCCCTCGATCCACGCATCCCGGTAATACGTCCCGTTACTGTTTTCAAAAAGCCGGATGCGTGTCCCTCGGGAGCCGAGAGAGCGAACCCATCTTCCATGTACCTGTCGCCATGAATCCCGTTGCGGCTTACGAGGCATTCTCTGTCCTCCGTAACCGCCGAGTAGTCAGAAGCGATCGGGCGTCGGCGTCGGCACTGTACGCTTTTCCGTGCGAAACCGCCAGAGCGGGTTTCTTGGGACACTCAGAAAGCCGTACAGCCGGCGCGTGTTTTCGTCCGTAGTTAGTCAGCCTTCCGTCCTTGATGAGTCGGGACAGGTGGTCGGCTGAATAACCGGAACGCTTTGACGCTTCGGAGAGCGTGACCGCTGGCTCGTCCTCGGCCATGCTTTCGAGATCCGCGAGGACTTGCTTGGCTACTGTCTCGCCATCGACCTGAGCGTGGCAGTCCGCGAACAGCGATGCACGGGACTTCCACTTCGTAATCATCTCGTCGCGTGTCATCAGCTGGCCTTCCTGCGGGCGTGGTACTTGTCGTGGCGAACCTGACACGCGGGGCAGAGCACGATTGGCCGGTCTGGATCGTCCTCCCGCTCCCGAATCTCAAGCTGCGCCTCGAGCGCGTGGCTCCATGCGACAAAGGAGCACGGCTTGCCCTTGGGCTTTCCCTCGCATTCGTGATGCGACCGTTCGATGGCCAGTAGTCGGCGCTGATCGCCCTGTGCAGCCTCGGCGCGCATTCTCTCAAAGACAGACGGAGAGCCGACAGCGGGATTGGTGAGTGGTGGCGGTTTACGCGGCACGGGTGCCACCTCCGGGGAAGCTCAGTGCTGCCTGTGCTTCCGCCTCCTCCTCGTCCTCACTGAAGATTTCGCTTCTCTCCTCGGGTTCCGCTGGGGCAGACGGAATCTCCTCAACGCGGAGTGTGTTGTAGTCCCATCGGGCTTCGATCTCCCCCGTAGCGCCGTGCCGGTTCTTGCCGAGTATGAAGTGCTGCTTGGCCGAGTTGGATACTCGGCTCCGCTCGAACCGCGTATGGTCCAACAGCATGACCTGATCGCTGTCGTTCTCCAGCGGACTTCCGCCCATCAGACCTTGCGGCGTTGGCGGGTTTTCGCGGTCCTTCGATGTCTCGCGGTTTAACTGTGAGAGTCCGAGTGTGATGATCTGGAGCTCGCGCCCTTCCTCCCGGACGCTGCCGCTGATGATCGTCACGGCCTCAAGGATGTCTCTGACGCCGACAACCTTGGCTAGCTGCATGTAATCGACGATGACGTAGCGTGAGCCCAGGTATTCGTGCTGATAGCGGATCGCCGCCCGGATGTCGTCGAGGTTAGAGATGTGCCGTTCGTTGCAGAGGAGTTGGCCCCCGGTTCGTTCTCTAATGCTGGCGAGTGCATGGGCTGCTCGCCGATGAATCGCGGGGTCGAGTGCCGAGCCTTGCTCAAGACGGTAGATGCGCTCGCCCGAGACTATCGCCATGTACCGAGTGGCGAGTTGCACCCAGCTCATTTCGAGGGAGACAAAGGACACGACCTCGCCGCGTTCGACGCCAGAGCGGGAGCAGTTGAGCGCGAACACGCTCTTGCCCTGTCCGGTCTTGCCAGCGACGGTGACGTGCCAGCCACGAGCGAGGCCCATCCCGCCGCCTTCGTCTCGACAATGCGTGTTCCATTTGGGGAAGGGAGTCGGAACCGCGTCCACCGGCTTCTGCTTAACGGCCAGTAGTTCTTCCATCCTGTCCCCAGCAAGCTCGATGAACCGCGCCACGGGTGGCCTGGGTGCTGCTGGCTGTGACGATGCGGCGGCGGGTTCGGTCGCCACGGTTTGAGCCGAGGCCGACTGCATCAGCTCGCGGAGCCGCTGTTTGAAGTTCTTGCCCTCGGTTCGGAACAGGTCGGCGATGTCTTTCACGCCGGCCGTTTTCGAGTCGATGACCTTTGCCGCTGGAAAGCTGGCCGTGATCGAGGCGACTAGCTTCTCCGAGGCGGTATCAGGTTCCTTCCAAACGTAGATGTCGCGCCCGGTGTAGTTGCCGGCCCAGTCCCGCTTCCAGCCACCCGCGCCCGGAACGCCCTGGGCCAGTATTCCCTTTGACCATGCGGCATGACAGTCGGACTCTCCCTCGCAGAAGATGACCGGCTCTGTCGGGTCAGCCTTCCTCAGTACGTCGAGGCCGTAGGGATACGTCCCCGTTCCTTCGCCCCAAAAGGATTTCTTTGCTGTTCGGATCTTCTCTCGCAGCAGATTCCCGTCAGCGTCCCGGTAGGGGATCACGACTTCATCCGCGCCATACTTGCCGACTCGGGTAGAGAGTCCCCATCGCCTGAGATCGGCAACGGCAAATCCTTTTTGGTCGGCGTAGTCCTCGAGCGTGTAGCCCTTCTTCGGCTTGGGGATGCCCAAGAGATCGCCGAGCGTGTCCAGCGGCTCGTCGAACCCGCAGGAGCTACAACCCCAGCGATAGTCGCCGATCCACGCGCTGGGGGTTTTGTCGTCGTGGCGCGGGCAGCGGAATTGGCCCTTGTCGCCGTTCATCTTGACCTTACGGCCAGAGCTGTTGAGGCCCCCGATGATTAGGGAGCGATAGTCGGTGCGTTCCATCAGAACCCGTGCTCCTTTTCGAGAGATTCACGGACGCGCACACCGTTCGTTGCAGGGATGCTCCAGTTGCCAGTGGCGTATTCCCGCTTGGCACCGTAGAACCGTTTGGCTTGCATCACCAAGTCGGTGTCCACCTTCTTGAGCGCCACCGCCCACCGGTTGAACTCGCGGGTTTTGGCGAGCAGGACGTCGAAGGACTCGCCCTCGGCCAATCGCGCCTCGATCTGGGTTGCGGCGTCCGGCCACGGGTCCGACCCCGACCGCTTGGGATATTCCTTCCGTAGCTGCTCTACTTGCGCGCTGTACGTCTTTGGACCCCGCCTCCCACGCTTCGGAACGACAGTTCCGCTGTCAGTGTTACTGTTACTGTTATTGTTATTGTTGTTCGTTGACTCTCCGTAGAGTCTGCCTAGAGTCTCCCCAGACTCTTCCCCGATTGCCCACTCAAGGTGGGATTTCCTGCACTCGTCAGCCGGGAACCAGTCGGGGTGGTGGTGGATGAAGGCGCGGACGATCGGCAGGCGGGGGAGCCCGGAGACGTGGTGCTGGACGCTCTTCCGCTTCTTCGCATCCCCGACGTGCGCGTGCGGATCGTAGGTGAGGTGATCGACGACCCAGACCACGGTACCCTCGCGCCGAATCCACGTCCCGTTGAGTGCCGCAAGATCCTCGGCAACCCGTTCGGCCGAGTGTCCCGTTTCCGCTTGGAGTATCGCGTCGAGTTCAGCCGGATAGACGTGATCTATCCCAGCCATGCCGCCGATATTTGCTTTCAGCACAATGAACGTCCATCGCGCAGAGGGTTTGAGCTGTTGGAAGTCGGGGCCCCTGAACAGGGCGCGGAGGATCGTCACGTAGGTGCCGCGTGAGTTGTTGCGCTCGCTCATACCCGATGCCTCCTCAGCTCGCGCTCCATCTCTCCGATGTCGGACCAGACCGACGAGATGACGTCGGCGGCTATCCCGAGCCGGCGTGCGCGGGTCAGAACCCCCTCGCGCTCAATGGCGTTGCAGCGGTAGGTGTCGGCAGCGACGAGCCGGGCCTGCTCTCTCGGCTCTATCTGCCGGAGCGTCGATTCCTCGAGAGTCAGCACGGCGTCCAGGTAGAGTCTGCCACGACGTTGTATCTGTCGGCGGGTCATTTCTCACCCCGTCGTGCAGCCGCCAACTCTGGCAGGAGTTCCGAGAGCTCGTCCAGCTTTTCACGAACGCGATCGAAGTCTTGGGGGGACAGGGTGCATCCCTGTTGCGTCATGTCCCACTTCGCGGTTTTGACGCGCCCGTTCTTCTGGTAGCACCGGAAGTGAATCTGGAGATGTCCGGTTTTTGGAGACTTGCCGAGCGTCACCGCTGGCCGTCTGCTGTGATTCAGTTGCGGGAGAGACTCTATGCCGTCAACGGGCACAACAGACTCGCACTCGCCAGACGCACGGGCCACCAGTCCGTCAACGTGCAGGAGATCAATGCGAGAACTGCGGGAGAGGCGAGAGCGCAGGGCGCACTAGCGAACATCGCCGAAGGCCGAGGCACGGCAACGGATGCCGCCAACTTCTTCCGTGAGACTGGGCTTTCGACCGAGCAGTTGCGGGACCGCGTGTCCTTCAAGGGCGTCATTGCAAAGCGCGGGATGGCTATGTCCAAGCTCGCGCCTGACATCTTCGCCAAGGTCGAGAGCGGGAAGCTCCCCGAGGGAACAGCGGCGGCAATCGGTGAAGTCCTCCCCGACTCGCCTGAGATGCAGCGCACGGCTGTTGGTGCATTGGAGCGTTCTCGAGCCCGACTGTCCGAGGCTGAGGCAAGAGAGCTGGCGCGTCAGATTCGGGACGCGGGTAGCGAGCGCACGACGCAGGAGAGTCTCTTTGGCAAAGAGGATTCTGAACTCCCTATCTGGATCGAGCAATCGAAACTCACGGTAGCGATCCAGAAGAAGCTGGCCCAAGATCGTCGGCTCTTTGGCTACGTTTCTAGGGAGGGGAGAGCGGAAGGGCTGGCGCGTGGCGGAAACGTCATCGACGTCGAGAAGTCACAGCAGATAGCAAACGAGTCGGCGCAGCTCGAAGAACTGTTCAACACCCTATCAGGTCGGAGCGGGCCGCTGGCCGACATGCTCCGGCAGGCTACACGGAGAATCGTCAATGGCGAAAAACAAGCCGACATCATCAACGAGCTCTACCCAGCCATCAAGGAAGCCGTTTCCCAAGCTCTCACCGGAAGCCCAGCGCCGAGTGGTGGAGCATCTGGAGTCGGAGATCAGAACGGGCAATCTGAGACCGGATACGACGCCACTGGACGACAAGTTGGGCGGATTGAAGAAGAAGGGCGCGCACTAGATACGACCGACCCAAATCAGTCAGCACTACTCTCGCCCGAGCATTTCAATCCGGGCGAACTGAGGGAACCGCGGAGCCCGTACGAGCACGCGCTAGACGCCCTCTGGCGTGAACAGGGGAGAAACGGTCGCGCTGCATTGCTCAAGCGGTGGAGCGAACTCTACCCCGAGCAGAAGTGGCTACCGGGCTGGGCCGACCTCAACATCGAGGACCTTCCCGCGCACGTCCGAGAGAAAATCGGGATGGAGCGGGTCAATCAGACCGTCGCGCTGGAAGATGTGCTGCGTCCGAAGAAGGGAGACGAAGGCGTCAACTATTCGCCGGGAGAACGCGCCCGACAGTCTGAGCCGGAGCGGCTTGCCACGTTCGCCATGAAGGCGCCGGACGGAACGATTATCGAGGGGCGCGATATCCACGATGCGTGGATGCGCGCCTCGCGGGCTGGCTACGATATAGACGAGATAACGCCGGGCTTCACCACGAATACGGGCCGGTTCCTTCCCGAAGGGCGTGAAGCGGTGATGCTGGCGTACGAGGCCGGCCAGCTGAAACGGAACACCCAGCTCTACAAGGCATTGTCTCAAGGTGCGCTGCCATTCGATGTCGGCGGGCGGTGGTCGCTTGACAGTAAAGTCCGGAGCGTTGGCGGAAAGGGCGCGGAGATCGGGGAACCGCCGCGTCCAATCATCGCGGCCAGGATTGACGAGCGTGGGGCGCTGCCCTTCGATACCAACCCGTCTCGCGCTCGCTACCTACAGAACCAAGCACGCAAAGCAGGATACCCGTCTGACTACAACAACCCCGAGGGTGGTCCGGCAATTGTCGGCCGCGCTATCAGGTATGCGGATGAGAATGGCAAGCCCGCAGTCGAGGAGGTTGAGAAATTCTCCGACACCGGCAAGTGGGTCGAAACCGAACCCAACGGCGAAGAGAAGCCGTTCGTCGCAACCGAAGGCTACCTGCTCGACAACGGCGACTTCATCACCCGCGAAGAAGCCGAGGCAATGTTCCCCGACGCTGACTTCGGGCCGGAGGGGAGAGATGCGAGCGGGCCGCTGTTCTCGCCCGATCGTGAGTACAGTCCCGACAACCCATTCGTTCTTCGTGGCGAGGATGCCGGTCAGCAGGAGTCCCTGTTCGGCGGGAACGAAGGAACCGCAGCGTCACGGAACCTCTCGCAATCCGAGCGTCACGCTCAGAGCGAGGTAGCGCGCCTCCGTCAGCTACTCGGCCTCGAGACTGACCCGAGGCGCAGGACATCGCTTGCGTCAGAGATCGCCCAGCACGAGAAGCTACTGAACCGGGGCAAGGCAATCAGCGCCGAGGAGATGGAGGCTCGCGCTATTGCAGCCGAAGGAGAAAAGAACGCCCCGCATCCCGGCCCGGATCAGGGTGTGCTGCTCGCTCCCGCCTCTCAGCCTACGTCGTTCGGTTTCAAGATCCGTCGTGCGCTCGGAATCAAGAACAGCAACGTCGGCGATGTGATCGCTCTCCGGAAAATCAGCATTGGGCTAGCGAGGCTGTTGGCGTCCCGCTTCGAGAGGGGCGCGGCAATCTCAAGCGGATGAAAGCTCTCGGCGCGTTCTGGAATAAGCCCGAAGTCATCCGTGTTGTGCGATTGAGGAAGCTCGACGTGGTAGCCCATGAAGTCGGCCACTACCTGTCCAAGAAATACGACATCAAACTCGCCGCGAAGATGCTGACCATGCCCGAGCGGAGACTTGTTGCTCAGGAGCTGGTCAAGATGGGCAAGGACCTGTACGGCAACAGAAAGCCGGCAGGAGGTTACGCGGAGGAAGGTGTTGCACAGTGGGTGCGGTTCTTCGTCACCGAGCCCGCACGAATGGCGCAGGACGCTCCCACGTTCACGGTCTATATGGACAAGCTGCTCGATCGTGAGTCGGCCCTGCGCGACTCGCTCCTTAAGGCGCGTGATAATTGGGAGTTGTACCAAGCATCCTCAGATGACGCCAAGATCGGCTCGATGGTGGAGCGTACGTTGCCCTCGCAGTTCGCCGGTACATCACCGGGCCAGTTGATCGACTATCTGTTCAACGACCTGAAGGCGATACGTCGGGCGGTCGATCGGATCGGCGCACCGGCCAAGATGAGCGAGAACGCAGCCAACCTAGCGGAGCTCACGAAGGGCAACGCGGGTCGCGTCATCGACATGCTGGACAACGGCGTTATCAAGTTCAACTCAGAGGGCGTGCGGGTTACTCGGGGCCTTCGTCAGATCCTTGCTGACGTCGGCGAGAAGAACCGCGAGGAGTTCACCAACTACCTCATTGCCCGACAGGTCTTAACCAAGACTGGGCAGGGAATCGACACCGGCTTCGATGTTGAGGCTGCGCGGAATCTCGTCGGCAAGCACATCACCAACCGAGTATTCGTCAAAGCGGCTAACGAGTTCTGGGACTTCAGGAACGCGCTGCTGGAGTATGAGGCTGACGCTGGACTGTTGACCAAAGCCGAGTTGCAAGCGATCAGAAAGAACAATCCGACGCCGACCCCGTTCTACCGTTCATTCGACGAGGAGCCCGCTGTTGGTGGGAACGGACGCTCTGTGCAACTGGCGAGGAACAGCGCAGGCGTCCACAAGATGAAGGGGTCGGACCGGCCCGTCATCGACCCGCTCCAGTCGATCATCAACGACGCCTACACGATGGTTGACCGCGCACAGAAGCACTACGCGGCGACCGTGCTGCTCAAGTCTGCGCTCGACCTGGATGGCGGTGGTCACATCGCCCAGCTCCTTCCCGAAGTCCCGAAAGAGCTACGCCGCATCCACATGGACCGCGTGGCGCAACAGCTCGTCGATGCTGGCTGGACTCCACCCGATGCCAACGATCCCTCTGGGGCGGGCGTGGCGCTCGACTATCTACAAGCCTTCTACGAGAAGCGGCAGGCGGGAGCCAGAGAGTTCCGCGATCAGGTATTGCCCATCCTGATAGATGGTGAGCGGAAGTGGGTTCAGATCAACGACCGTTCGACGTGGGAAGCGTTGCAGGGAATGAACGTCCCCGAGCTTGGTCTGTTGGAGCGGATTGTCTCATCCCCAACCCGCTGGCTCCGTCTTGGAGCAACAGCGGCCAACCCCGACTTCGCTCTCCTGAACCCGCTGCGTGACGCATTCCCCGCAGCGATCTACTCGGCGGGTCCGACGCATCTGCCCGGCTACCATGTCGTGCGCGGTGCGGGTCACATGCTGAGAGAGGCGTTCCACTACAAGGGCGGCGACCCTCTCACGGAACGGTTTGCACAGGAAGGCGGCGAGTCGGCCGGCATGATTGGCGCCGACCGCAGAACGATGACGCGGGACTACCAGCGCAACGTCCACGAGATGATGCGCTCGACCCCTCGTGCAGTCCTCGATCACCTCTGGCCCCCGTCACAATGGGTCAAGTCTATCGGCGAGAGTTTCCAGATTTTCGAGAATGCTACCCGCATGGGCGAGTTTGTCACCGTACGTGAAGCGCGGATGAAGGCGGGAATGTCGGAGCGAGAGGCCAGTGTTGAGGGGGCGTACAGCGCCCGGAACGTGACGCAGGATTTCCAGAAGCAGGGCAGCACTATTCGCTGGCTCAATCGCTACATCCCGTTCCTTGGTGCAGCGATGGGGGACTGGTACAAGCTCGGCATGGAGTTCAATCCGAGGAATCTGGAGACAGCGGAAGGCCGGGCGCGTTACGCAAAGGTCGGACTGAGAGCGATGGCCTATATCACCGTTCCGTCCGTGGCGCTCTATCTGTTGCAGCACGACGACGAGGATTACCAAGAGATCCCGGAATACTTGAAGGCGAATGCGTGGGTGGTGGTGGACAAGGACAACGGCCCTATCCCATTCACGTTGCAGAGCGGCAAGAAGGTCCGGATTTGGGTGCTCCCGCGTCCTTACATGCTGGGCTACATCTTCGGCTAC
Organism: Gemmatimonadaceae bacterium; assembly: GCA_035249045.1. Classification (GTDB taxonomy): domain Bacteria; phylum Gemmatimonadota; class Gemmatimonadetes; order Gemmatimonadales; family Gemmatimonadaceae; genus UBA4720. The sequence goes on from DATFGW010000082.1 coordinate 19,177, forward strand.
ATGCCGGAGAAGATTCTGGCGGGGATGAAGGAGAAGGACCCCGATCAGTTCAAGGAGATACTGAAGCAGTCGGGCAACATCCTCGTTCCACCCTGGATGCCGACGATTGCCGCGCCGTTCATCGAGAACGCCCGCAACAAGTCTCAGTTCTCGGGCAATCCGATTGTGCCGGAGAGCGTGCAGGGCTTGGAGCCCTCAGAGCAAGCGACTCCTCGTACCGGAGAAACAGCGCGGTTACTCGGCAAGGCGACGAACCAGTCACCAGCGCAGATCGAGAACGTGGAGCGCGGCTACTTCGGCGGTGCTGGACAGACTGTGATCCGTGGAATCGACGCGCTTGCCAAACGGGTCGAGCAGTCGATCGGCAAAACTCCGCTGTCGCCTGAATCCACGAGCACCGAGACAGACCCACTCGACCACACGCCGGTCATTGGCCGATTCATCGCCCCACAGCCGGGAGCTAACGCACGGAGCGTGAGCAGGCTGTTCGACGACTACGAGGCCGCAGAGCGGAAGCGGCAGACTTGGCGGTCATTCCTCAAGGCGGGGAAGATGCAGCTCGCAGCGACGTATCTCCGAAACAACCGGGATGCGATCGCGTCAGTTGCCAGTGAGGACGACACGGGAACCGAGCACGGCGGGCCGCTCCGTGAGGCGCACAAGCTCCTGACCGACATCACCACAGCGCGTCGTCAACTGATCGGCACTTCTGGAATCTCGCCCGAGCAGATGGCGGCGAAGATCAGGGAGTTGGGAATGCTCGAACGCGCAGTCGCCCACAACTATTACCAATCTCGGAGATGATCGAACCAAGGCACACAGCGTCCGAGTGGACGCCAGAAAAAATCCACCAGCGCGTCACCCACGCCGAAGACCACGGCACGCGCCTACCCGTCTTTACAATCGGTGGACCGCTGGACGGTGAGACACAACTGCTCACGCACATTCAATGGTCAATATGGATCGGCCATCAAGAGAATCCGTTCATGCTAGACACTGTTTGCTGCGCGCCCGGTACGAGACCGCAGAACTTCTCCAATCCGGCGTTCACATGGCTCGGCAAGTATCAGTACAACCCGGTCGATGAATCGCTCGCGTGGGTTCCAGAGCAAGCCTACTTCGCATGGGAGATAGCCGCTCGTAACATTTCTCGGGAGGCGAGGTCGTGAAACCGGAAGTCCCCGTAGAGTCCTCCAAGAGTCCGCGAACAGTCAAAACAGCGACAAAAACAGCGATGCCGGTTCTAGTGCCCCGGCCCAACGGGAGAGGGGCGCTCTACAACGGAGGCACCCCCGGCAACAAAGGCGGGACTGGTCGGCCGAAAGAGGAGGTTCGGGAGAGGCTGGTCGGAATAGCGGCGGGCAATGGCTTCGAATTCTTAGACAAGCTGATGTCCGGTGAGATCGTCGTCGGACTGGTCGGGAAGTGCGAGAGCTGCGGAGAGATGGGGAAGCCCCACACCGCGGAGGAGATCAAGTACCTGTTGGAGCGAGTCGGCACTAGCGTCGATCAGCGGCTGAAAGGCCTGGACACCGCGCTCCGTTATGGGGTCGGAACGAAGGACGAGCTCGACATCAGGAACCATCCCGAGGTGCAGGCGTTCATGCAGCGCCACGCACAGGCCACAGTCGAAGTTGCGGGAGAGGAGGCTTACAAGAAGATCGCAGCCCGCATCAAACAACTAGCGGCCTAACCGTGGACGACAACCTGACGTTAGACGATCGGTTCGCCCTAGCTTACGACACTGGCCCAACCCCTCACACTGAGTACGAGAACGACCCGGTGGGCTGGGCGGTCGATGTGCTTGGCATCCCTGAGCGCACGATCCGCTGGAGCATGAACCCGGAATACGAAGGGCATTCGTGGGATGGCGACCCTGATCCACTCGTGAAGATTGCCGAAGCCCTAGCCCGCTGGGAGAAGAACGTCGGCGCAGAGTCCGGCACTGGAACCGGCAAGTCTTTCTGGATGGCGGTGCTGATCCTTTGGTTTTTAGGCTGCTTCAAAAACTCGCGGGTGTTCACCTTCGCCCCAAAAGAGGATCAGCTACGGAAGTACATCTGGAAGGAAATCGGGTTGCTCTGGCCCAAGTTCGTCATTCACTTCCCGCAAGCCGTGAAGCGCGACCTGGCTATTCGGATGCGCGGCGGTCAGGACGAGAGCTGGGGGGCGAGCGGTGTTGCTGTCGGTGTCGGAGCGAACGAAGAAGTGGCGTCCAAGGCAGCGGGTATGCACGCCGAGCACATGCTACTCGTTTACGAGGAAACGCAGGGTATCCCGGTCCCGGTAATGAAAGCCGGAGAACACACCAGCACCGCTCCGCACAACCTGAGAGTGGCGATCGGAAACCCCGGCCACCAGCACGACTCACTCCACAAGTTCTGCACGAAGAAGAACGCGGTTCATGTCGTGATGTCGGCGCTCGACCATCCGAACGTGGTCACGGGCGATCCGTCGCTCATACCCGGCGCGGTCTCGAGGGAGAGCATCGAGGAACGGCGAGAGGAGGACGGTGAGGATTCACCCGAGTATCAGCGGAAAGTCCGGGGCCGCTCGCCGGAGCAGGCCAGCAACGCGCTAATCCGCATGGAGTGGCTACGGCGCTCAGCGGAACGATTCGCTGCACGAAAGGCAAAGGGTGAGATCCCAGAAACGATCACGGCCATCGGAGTGGATGCCGCCAACTCGGAAAATGGCGACAAGGCAGCAGTTGCAGCATTCCACGGCAACACGCTCCCGCGGACCGCGTTACGGAGCTTCCAGTGCCCTGACTCCAACCGGCTCGGTAAGCAGGTGTTCGACTTGATGGAGGCGAAGGGCGTATCGCAGGAGCACGTCGGCGTTGATAACGTGGGCGTCGGTGCGGGCACCGTGAACGAGCTGGCGAGGCTTGGGAGGCAGGTCCGACGACTAGGTGGCTCCAACAACTGCGTGAAGCGCGCTGAGCGTGCACCAGACGGCCAGCCTTTCGATTGGGTTCCTGACGCAAACGAGTTCCTGAATCTCCGCTCCCAGATGCACTGGCAGCTGCGGCAGGACCTTCAGCACGACCGCGTGGACATCGAATGGAATGAGAATCTGGCCGAGGAACTAACGACCATCGAGTACGAGCCGCACAACGGGAAGACGAAGATCGAGGCTAAGGACGACATCAAGGCCAGAACAGGGAAGTCGCCCAACGAAGCCGAGGCAGTCATTTACGCCAACTGGGTACGGCCGCGTGCCAGGAAGGTTGAGCAGCCGAAGGCCAGAGGCGGCGAGGACATTGCTCCGAGGATCGTGCTGGTGAACGGCCAGTGGAGGCGGGAACGGAGAGGGCGGATCGACGAGGAGGAGTTGCGCGAGACCCCGCGTCGATGGTCTAACCGCCCGCGCTGGCAGTCCCAGCGGCGGCCAAGCTGACCATTCTTACCGGGCGCCGGAGTCATCAGCGCTTTGGCACCCATGGGTGTCACGACCGATCTGCGAGGCTACACAAGCGGAAGCAAAGTTGCCGATAAAAACGAGACTCCGATACTTCGCCCAGCCTGTCGAAACTCTCAACCGTGCTGCGCGTTTCGATGCTGATCCAACCGATGATGTTCAGAATCCAAGCTCGCTGTGTCCCCAGTGCACGCTGTACGTCGGCCAGGCGCACGAGGCCGCTCTTCGGCAGTATGGGCTCGTGGTGGAAAACGCGATTCCGAAAATTACGCAGGTCGTTCAACGCGGAACGAATTTGCTTCGCATCCTTCATTGTGATCGCCCGCTTGTAGTTAGGGAATACGACGGGCAGCAGTTGGGGCCACCACCGGGGATCCGACGATGAGCGCCACACGTAATCATCGGCGAGCAAACCGGTCCAAAACCCAAAGTCGAGTGCGGCGACGAGGTCCGCGTGGTTTGGTCTCCGGCCGCCCGTCTTCGCTGCACGCTTCAGCAGTTTCTTTTTCGCGTCATCGACGTCCCGCTGTCCGTATTCGTTGAGCAGACTGCGCTTGCGATCGAGCCAAGAATCTATTTCGAGCGTCGGGGAGGCTCCGAGCCGCGCGGAGATCGCCCGATCAACCGAGTTCCGAAAGGCGATTTCGACTGCATGTAGGAGCGGGTAAAATGCTTCGCACGCGGCCACGTTGAGCGCATAGGCGGCCAAGGTGCGGTGTCCCGCACTCGATTCTGGCGGAACACGAAATACGTCAATTCGGTCTCTGGTGGCGACAGTGACCAATCGACCGAAGAAGGCGTCTTGTTTCGGAGAGAGTCCCATCCTAAATTGCCCCATCACAGAGCCCGACGGTCCACTGCTTAGGCACGGCCCCGGGAGAGCTAGAGCCCGGCAGCGCGCACGCCCTGCCGGGCGTTTCACATCTGTAGTGGTCCCGAACGGTGTCAAAGTGCGGAGCCGCCTTGGCCCCCGCTAGAGTTGGATGGCGCATTAAGCCCTACCCATCTTCGGTAGTGCAGCATAAAGTGGTTGGTAGGCTCCTCCCGCGGAATCCAGCTAGTGAAGCACAACGAGGCCACCGAGCGTATCACCAGCATGGTTGTTCCCGAGCAAAAGGAACGACTAAAACGTCCGACCGCTGACAACGTGGCCTATGCCATTGGAGTGGTCGGGTTCTTCATGGCGCTGATCGCTGCCGGCGCAGACCTAGCTAACGGGCCGAACGCTCCGCTCTGGAGTTGGGTCCTTCCGTTCGTCGTAGCCCTGACCCTGTGGCCGGTGCTCCTCCCAACGCGGGAAATCCGCTCCCGATCGCGCTGGCCCCTCGTGTTCCGCTACCCTCTGGAGCTCACCGGAATCCTGCTAATAGCCGCTTTCGTGGCGGTAGGAGTAGCGGGATGGGGAGATCGTCGATTCTGGGGCATTCTAGGGGCCATAGCGGCGGTTTTAACGGGCTATGTTCGGGGGCGAATAGAGGCCGATGCACGGGGTAAGGACTTCGACCGGAGCCTCGGCGCCTTGTCAGCTTACGTGAGAGCGAGGCGCTGGCGGTCGAGTAAGGCGGGACTCCCGCTATAACCCTCCCGGCGCATTGTTAGCGGCCGACCAACCGAACTGGGTGTCAAACGCAATCGCCGCCCTTGCGCTCGTGGTTGCCAGCGCCTCGCTCTATCTACAACGTCGCGACAAGCGCCCCCATCTCTCGATCTCAGCCGAAGACAAATATGTGGCGGTCGAGATTCCCGATGGGATGGGCGGATTTACGGACGGTCCCACCAAGCAACCCGCCCAGGTTTTCGAGATCAGGAATGTCGGACGGCTTCCGGTCCGAGTTCAAGCAGTTCGGGCGCGCTGGTTGTGGGGAAACCCCGTCGCGGTGTCGTGTCGTTGGAATCGCACGCCGATGCTCGAGCCGGACACTAGATGTGAGGCTACGCTGTTCACATCGGAATTGTACCGGGAGACGCCCACGCGTTTGAGGCAATTGGCCCCGTTCTATCGAGTGGAGTTTCTCGACGCCGTTGGGCGGCTATGGAGCGCTGGGCTTAGGCGGGCTCCCACCTACGCGCTACCCGCGGATTAGACGAGACAAACGGGCTCAACTTGGACCCCGATGCGCGAAGCTTTTGGGATCGTGACAGAGATGGATGTGCCTGTCGATCAACTCGCGGTCATACCGGACAATACCGTCCAGCGTGACCTGATATAGATGACGCCACTTATCGAATGTCCTTAGCGAGACTCCCATGTATTTCGCCGCGTTCTTGCGGTTGAACAGCCTCGGCCCGAGCTCCACGACGTGTGGCTCTCTCTCTCGTTCTGTCATCTGCCGGGACCCTCGCTCACCGCCTCTTTCCATGCTGACGGTGACGATGCGTGCAGCATTTCATAGCGGGCTACTGCTCGTGGATCGTACCGCCGCTGATTGCCGATCCGGGTGAACGGTATTGCGAGCGAGCGCGCCGTGTTGATAGACACGCTCAAATGATCGGCAAGCTCCTTTAGTGTCCAAAGTCGATTCATCGCAACCCGGAGGTAGAGCCTAGGATGACTTTCGGGCGCAGAAATCAAGGACCGCGCCCCAAATGAAACGCCGTGTTCGAGCCCCGAGATAAAAGCACGGAAGGTGCAGACGTTCTGCAGCCCGCTTGGAGATTTGGAGCCTATCGGCGACTTCCGTGATGGTCAGCACGTCCTCTCGGCTCGGCGTACGTCTAAACTCGAATGCGCCCTTGTCTTGCAATCGTTGTAGCATCGCCTCAGCCTCGTTCGCGAGGCTCGCGTCACCACTGAGGCGCAATCCGACAGCCCGCCCCTCTTCATACGCCAGGATTTCTCTCATCGACTCGGCCATGGCTCGTCACCTCGCGGTACTACACGTCGGGAGGCGCTGGGACCGACGCGGACTGCTTAGCAATCAACGCGTCCAAGGGCTTTTGCAGTTTGATGTACCAGCTAGCGAAGCCCCAGACAGCGAGCAAAAGCCCTGCTGCCGCCATGCACATCCCGATTATTACAGGTATGTCAAAAAAGTCGTACTGCTCCTTCCATGCGGCGCGTCGAGTTTTTATCAACGGCTCTGTTACGGTGAGGGAGTCGATTACACGATTTGCCGAGTCCCTCATCGCTTCGTAGGATCGGCGCGACCCGCCGCCCCTGAGAAAATCGTTCGATCGTTTCAGCTGTTGCACCACGGTGGAGAGCCTTGCCGATCGAACGTCCATTTCCGCGTTTATTGACCTACTTTCGTTGTCCTGCCGGTAAATAACGACAAACGGAAGCGCGACTCCTACCACTAGCATTAGTACGCCACTTAGCGCCACGAACTTGTAAAGGTTGTCGGTGGGGATTCTAGGAACGAGAGGGAGGTCCATGCCGCTGGATACTACGGGCCGCGCGGTACGCGGAGCAAGATCCTGTCTTACCCGTTTCTTTACCCGTTTCGAGGCGCAAAGTCCGACATCCTACTCGGAGAAGTCCGGCACCGACGCCCGATTCTCCTCTGTAACCCGGCAAGTTGCTGTAGTTGGTTGTTGTAGGTTCCTGCTTTGGGAGCAGGAGGTCCCCGGTTCAAATCCGGGCGCCCCGATTTTCGAGATCAAAACCCCGCAACTTCTCGTTGCGGGGTTTTTTCTTGCAATGCTTGCGCGCCATGTCCCAGAAACGAACGATCAGAGCGGACGTCGTAGTGGTCGGCGCCGGCGCAGCGGGCCTCGCCGCGGCGTCCTTTCTCCGAAAGCGCGGTGGCCGGATAATAATTCTCGAGGCCCGCGACCGAATCGGCGGGAGGATTTTCACCCGTCACGATCGGCGGTCGCCGCTTCCTATCGAGCTCGGCGCGGAATTTCTGCACGGCGCCGCTGAAGAAGTGAACGACATCGCCGACCGGGCCGGCCTTACGCTCGTCGATGTCAAAGGTGATCGCTGGGTATCCAGGCGTGGACGGATGTCGAGGGTCACCGACTTCTGGGATCGCCTGAATCGCATTCTGGGCCAGACCGACGCGCAACGTGTCCCGGACCGGTCACTGTCCGAATTTCTCGCCGATCAGCCAGGAGGCAAGCGCTTCGCGGCTGATCGCACCCTCGTCCGTGAGTTCGTCGAAGGATTTCACGCGGCCGAATTGAACCGAATCAGCGAGCGTGCGATCGCAGAAGGCGGCAATCCGGGTGAGGACGAAGAGGAGCAGCGACTCCGGCGCGTCGTCGCTGGCTACGATGCAATTGTCACCGAATTGGCGGCTGACTTACATCGGTCGATCAGACTGCGCCAACCAGTCGCGGCGGTTGACTGGTCGCGGGGCAGGGTAGAAGTGACAGTCAAGACGCGCAAAGGCGGGTCGTACCCGGTTATTCGCGCAGCAGCCGCGATCATTACAGTTCCTCTGCCGTTGCTTCAGTCTGCCACCAAAGGCCGTGGCGCGATCGATTTTTCTCCCGAGATCCCGACTGTACGAGCCGCCGCGGACTGTGCGGCGATGGGACACGTCCGGAAAATCGACATTCTCCTCGACTCGCCCATCACCGAGATGGTAAGCTCGAGACGGCGACAGCACCTCGAGCGCCTGGCATTCCTTCACGCGCGCGGCGTAGGTATCCCGGTCTGGTGGACATCATATCCGCAAAACTCGGGGCTCGTGACGGCTTGGGCCGGGGGTCCAGCCGCCCTCTCGCTGGAAGGCACCGGGACTGACGCGCGCGAAACAGCGGTGCGCGCGCTCGCCCTGGCGTTCGGGATCGGTGCGCGAACCGTGAGGCACCATCTCGTTGCGATCTTCACCCACAACTGGAGCCGCGATCCCTTTGCGCGCGGCGCTTACAGCTACTCCCTCGTAGGCGGCAGCGACGTCGGAGCGCGACTGTCACGACCGCTTGAGTCCACGCTCTTCTTTGCCGGTGAGGCAGCCAACAAGGACGGAAAGACCGGCACCGTTCACGGGGCCATCGCAAGCGGACTTTACGCCGCGAAACAGGTCCTTAGCTCGCTTGGAAGATCATGAAATTGGGGCTTGGCCGGCCTTCCAAATCCGCCTTCCAGGATCACTTCAGCAGATTGCATTCGGCCTTGCAATTTGCAAGGAATGGACCTCCTAAACTACTTTAACAGAGATATGCAACTCTCTGTAGCGACGTCCGTTGCAATGGTGACAGCTAGTGGCAATGTGCTTGCTAAATAGGGTGGTGCACAAGCGAGAATCGTCGCGTCTTTTTTGAGTCTTGCCGCAGCCCCTCGCCGTCGCCAACTGATTCCGGAGACTTTCCCAATGAGCAGCAAGAAGGGTTTCACTCTCATCGAACTTCTTATCGTCGTCGTGATTATCGGCATTCTTGCCGCGATTGCGATTCCGAAATTTGCAAATACGAAGGACAAGGCTTATGTCGCGCAGATGAAGTCCGACCTTCGTAACCTCGCGACCTACGAGGAGCAGTACGCTGCCGACAACGGTGGCGCCTACTTCGGTGGAACCGCGACGATGGCCGCGCCCCTCCAGGGCTTCACGCCGTCGCAGAACGTCACGATCGTCGTCACCAACGTTGCCGGCCCGCCGCCTTCCTGGAGCGCGACCGCCACGCACTCGCAGTCTGCGAAGACCTGCGACATGACCAACGGTTTGATTACCTGCGCGTAATCGATCTGACCGGATAGATGAAAGAAAGGGAGCGTCGCCGACGCTCCCTTTCTTCGTTTCCAGATCCTAGCGGCCCGCGTCGCTCGCGTCAGGCAGACGTCTGCTGGTCTGCTCGGATTGAAGTCGAGCCGTGAATCTTTGGGATTCCGAGATCCGCTCCACTTCCAGTGCGATCGCATCGACGGCTGTTTCGATCTTCTCGAGTCTGAGATTGATCGCGCCAAGCTCCCGCGGCGGCACCGGCCTGGGCTCCAGCCACTTCGTAATCAGTCGCACGATCGGGAGACCAAGCACCATGGTTACGACGCCTGGAATTACCCAGGAGAAAACCTGTTGGACGATGAAGTTCGGATCTGGCTGCATTTCGCTCCCTTGGTAAGCCGCACCACAACCTTACGATAGCAGCAACTTCCGGTTTCTGCCGCCCGCGTCACGGCAAACGAATTGCACGTTCGATGGAGAGCGCATCCCGCGCCGACCACCGGAGGTTATGTGCGACCCGCATTTCTTTGTTTGTGTCTGCTAGTCTTTGCGTCCGCCTGTGAGACAACCACCGACGACATCTTCGGAATAGGCGGTGGCGGCGGCGCCGTCACCCAGGCACAGGCCTCGGGTAGCTGGTCGTTCACCGTGCAGCAGACGGGCACCCTGGCCTGTACCGGAGGTGCGCTCCCCAACGGCCAGGTTCTCACCGCGACGCTGGACGTCGCCTCCGACGGTACCGTCAACGCCGGCACCAGCACTTGGCAGAACCCTCCGACGACGCTGATCCGCCCGCTCAGCGGCTCCGTTCGCCTCACCGATGGATTCACCGACCTTTTTCTGAGCTCGAGTGCCGGAAGTTCGTCAGCCATGGAGCTGCGCGGCACCATGTCGTCCAACGGTACATTTAGCGGCACGCTCACCGATCCCGGGCCAGGTTTCACGCCAATGTTCGGCACCAGCGGCTGCGAGTACACGGCGTCGGGAATCAAGGGTTGAGCACCAAGCCAGCGGCGGACACCATGCCGACGCATCTTTAGGCAAACAATCGGATAGCAATGACCGCCAAAGACATCGTTTACGTGAATGGCAGCTTCGTTCCACGCGCCGAGGCACGGGTCTCGGTCGAAGACCGCGGCTTCGTGTTCGGTGATGGCGTCTATGAAGTCATCCGCGCCATCAACGGCCGGCTGTTCGCCAGCAAATTCCACAATGACCGGCTTCGCCGCAGCCTCGATGGCATTCGGATCACTCTCTCCGGCGGCGACACGCCTGAACGCTTTGCCGACATCGGCAGACAGCTGCTCAAGGAAAACGATCTGGTGAATGGGGAAGCGACCGTCTACATGCAGGTCACCCGCGGAGCCACTACGCGCGTTCACAACTTCCCAACGTCTCAAATTCAACCGACGGTCTATATCTCCGTCGCGCGATTCACTCCCTATGCGGATCTTGCGCGCACGGGGGCCACGGCGATCTCTCATCCCGACCTGCGGTGGGGACGCTGCGATCTGAAAACTCTCAACCTGCTACCCAACGTGCTCGCTTCCCAGGCGGCGAAAGAGCGCGGCGCGTTCGAGGCCATGTTGATCCGGGACGGCATCGTGACCGAGGGCGCGAAGACCAACTTCTTTGGAGTGGTGAACGGCTCGCTGCGCACCCATCCGTGCGACACTCACATTCTGCCTGGAATCACTCGCTCCGTGCTGAGGGATCTTGCCAGCGACGTTGGCATCGCGGTCGACGAAACCCCGATCAAGGAAGAAGAGATTCCTCGGCTCAGCGAGCTTTTTCTGACGGGCACCACGACCGATGTGATGCCGGTCGTCAACCTCGATGACCGGCCGGTAGGCGATGGCAAGCCCGGCGAGCTTACCCGACGTTTGCAGCGTGTACTCGCCGAGAGTCTCGCATCGGGCGATTGATCGCCGCTTCGGAATCGCGTCGCGTCCCGAGCGATTGATTAGAATCCCGGTGCTCGCTAGTTTTCGTTCCGTCACGCGCCAGTAGCTCAGTTGGATAGAGCAACAGCCTTCTAAGCTGTGGGTCGGGGGTTCGACTCCCTCCTGGCGCGCCAAGCGATCGCAAGCGCCGTTAGCTCAATTGGCAGAGCAAATGACTCTTAATCATTAGGTTGTAGG
>DATFGW010000083.1:0-8830 GCA_035249045.1 Gemmatimonadaceae bacterium
GGTCCGGTGGTTACGCAGTTCGAAGTCGCGCCTGCTGCCGGAGTGAAAGTTCGGCAGATCGCGAATCTGTCGAACGATCTCGCGCTGGCGATGCGCGCGCAGAGCATCCGCATCGTGGCGCCGATTCCGGGGAAGGGAGCGGTCGGTGTCGAAGTGCCGAACCCGAACGCGGAGATGGTCGCCTTCAGAGAGCTGATCGAATCGCGCGATTTCCAGAGCGTTCGCGCCGCGCTACCGATCGCACTCGGCAAGGATCTCGAGGGCCGTCCGATCATCGCCGACCTGGCGAAGATGCCGCACTTGCTCATTGCCGGCGCCACGGGCTCGGGCAAATCGGTGTGCATCAATACCCTGATCACATCGCTCGTGTATCGCCACACGCCCACCACGCTGCGGTTCCTGATGGTGGATCCGAAGATGGTGGAGCTGTCGGTGTACAACGTCCTGCCGCACCTCAGGCACAAGGTGGTCACTGACAATCGCGACGCCGCGGCGGTCCTCAAGTGGGCGGTGCTCGAGATGCAGGATCGTTACGAGCTGCTCGCCGCCAACGGCGCGCGCAACATCCAGGACTTCAATCGCAAGGTCCAGGAAGGTCAGAAGCTCAAGAACGTGAAGCGCGCCGACGTCGCGTTCGAGGATCTCGAGTACAAGGGCGGCATCGTTCCGTACATCGTCGTGGTGATCGACGAGCTTGCCGACCTGATGATGACGGTGCAGGGCGAGATCGAGACGCCACTGGCGATGCTGGCGCAGAAGGCGCGCGCGATCGGCATCCATCTCATACTCGCGACTCAGCGTCCGAGCGTGAACGTCATTACCGGTCTGATCAAGGCGAACTTCCCGAGCCGCATCGCATTCAGAGTCGCATCGCAGGTTGATTCACGGACGATCTTGGACGGCATCGGCGCTGAAGCGCTGCTCGGCAACGGCGACATGCTCTTCATTCCACCGGGCAAGTCGGAGCCGTCGCGGCTGCAGGGCGCTTTTATCTCCAGCGAGGACACCGAGCGTCTGATGGGTTGGTACGAGCTGCGCCGCGAGCAGCGCAAGGCCGCGTTCGAGTCGCAGGGACTGTTCGCCGAAGCTCCGGCCGAGGACGACATCATCGAGCGCATCCGCCGCAAGGAAGCGGAGGAAGCGGGCGGATCTGATGCGGAGTCGCTCGACGATACCGATCGTGACAAGTTGTTTCGCGAGGCGGCCGAGGTTGTGATCCAGCACCAGCAGGGGTCGACGTCGCTGCTGCAACGTCGCTTGAAGGTCGGCTACGGTCGTGCGGCGCGGATCATCGACCAGCTGCACATGGCGGGGATCCTCGGGCCGCCAGACGGGTCAAAGCCGCGGGATGTTCTTGCCGGACTCGACGACCTTGAGCGCATCGCGGGGCCGCGAAGCTAGTCAGCTGCAGGCAATGCTGGCTTCGTACTAACTGCGATCTGCGCACTGACTGCGACCTGCGCACTGACTGCGACCTGCGCACTGACTGCGGATTGCGGACGTCCGAAGCCCCGCAGCAGGTGCTCAATCCGCAGCTAGTCCGAAGACAGCAATGCCGTTAGTCCTACCCCCGCAGTCCGCAGCAACTCCAGGCTGGCGTCTAAATCTGATGCGTCACGCCTAGCGAGCTACGGCTATTCCACGCGCCAGCGCGTTCTACCGGATGACGGGCGGCGGGGCAACGTTCCAGATTGTCGCGCGGTTTTTGTTGTCGGCAGTTGAGCTGTAGCCAATGACCTGGTCGAGATCGTTGATTCCGAGCGGCCAGCCGGTGGTGCCACCTAGCGTCCCAAGATTTACCGCCGTACCGTTTCGCCACATCACCGCGTGGAACTCATACGGGCCGTCGCCGGGGTGGCCGTAACTGAGCCCCACGATCGTCCCATCGTTGGAGATTGCGTGGGCCTCTCCACCCACATCGCCCGGCAGCGGCTCCAGACCGGTGAATCCGGGAGCGGCGACGAACGGGTGCCAGTCCAGGCTAGAAGCGTCTCCAAAATCTCCAACAATCGTACCGTTGTCACCCACGCCGATGGCTTCCGCCGACTGACCGAGGCTATTTACCAAAGACGTCACTCCGTTCTGCCAAATCCAGGCGACCGCAGTCTGCTCGGTATATGCAGCTCCGACAACCTGTCCGGCGTCGTTTATGGCAAATGGTTCTCCAGCCAAATAACCCGGAGGAGGATCGATCACTGTCATAACTCCGTTCTGCCAAATCCAGGAGGCCCCTATAGACCCGGCGCCGTTCACCGTGTTGTAGCTGTAGCCGGCAATCTGGCCCGACGAGTTGATTCCCACGGCTTGGCTCGCGTTGGTACCGGGAAGCGTGCCCAGATTCGTCATGGTTCCATTCTTCCACAGAAACGCGCGGAATTCGCCGTTTGCCAGCTCGCTGTATCCGACGACCTCGTCGTTGTTGTTGATGCTCTGTGCCCACGCTCTCTGTCCGCCCAATGTTCCCAGAGATGTCATGGTGCCATTAATCCAGAGAAAGGGTCGCGACGTTGACCTCGTATAGCTATTGCCAACTGCATGGCCGGCATCATTGATCGCGTACCCGATACTCGCGTCATCACCCGGAAGTGTCCCGAGATTTATGATGCCACCATCGACGTTGATCGAGCGCATGGCGGTGTTGTTGGCTGCATTCATGTCGCCCAGCACTGGATCATTTCCGACGACGATCTTCACCTGGTAAGTGCCGGATGCAATGTTCGATGGAAGAGCGACTTGAACGTTGTTCACTGTGTCGGCCGTTCCGGGCGCAATCGCCGGGAACGCGATTGTCGCGACCTGCACATCGACGGGCTGCTGCGGCGGACCTTCGATCACCACAGGGGCGGGCGGAGTGAGATAGATGATTCCCTGACCAGCCGACTTGGTTGCGGTACCGAGGTTCGAGACCACCACACCTAGCGACATTTGATCGCCGGGATGGTTCACCGTCTGCCCGACCGCCATTGAATCGATCGAAAGATCGGGCTGTCCGAGCGGATCGACATCGTTGAACTGACTGAAACTCCGCGAGAGGCCGCCCAATCCCAGATCGATCGCATATGCTGTGCGCGGCGTGACGATCTTTTTTACCGCGCGGGCGAGACGCGATACCAGCGACGTCGATGTCGACCCAATGATTTCCGCAGTGTACTCATTGTCGTCGCACGTCGAAAAGGTCTGCGGCACGAGGGGCAGAATCTCGATGCTCTCTCCGTTCTGGTCGCGGATGACGCTGCCCGGTGTGTAGTCTGCCGGATCCACCGGCTTGGAGTGGGCGAGACGGAATCGGTCGTGATCCGCCAGAGGCCGCCGGCTCGGCCCAGCGTTGATGTGACAGGCGTTGAATTTTGCCGGCTTCAGCAGCGTCTTGTGCGGGAACTGTTCGAATGTATAGAACTGCGGATACTGGCAGAGTTTTGTCTGCAGCGGCCCACTACAGTTGTCGGGATATGGCGTGAGGTTCTGGGTGATGACGATGATCGTCGTCTCGTCGACGCTCCCAGCCTCGAACTGAACGCCGGCATGCTTGGTCGGAGTTACGATCGTGGCAGGGGCTCCCGGGGTCACCAACCCGGTCACCGCGTCAGCCGTGGGACTGTATGCCGGCGGTGCAGCCGCGGGTCCGTTGAACACGTACATCGACATGTAGAGTACTGCGCGCGCCGTCGCCGACGTTCTGGTCTCGCCGTCGGGGGGCGTAGCCATGTCGGGAGTCCTCTTTCCGAGCCAGTCGGTGAGCTCCGCGAGCATGGACTTGGCGACGGCCATTTGTGCCGGATCGTTGAGCCCCGCCGCGTACTTCGATTTGATGTTGTTCCAGCGCGTCGCCGCGGCCGTCTCGAGGCCCTTCGGATAAAGCGACAAGATCGCGAGGACGCTCTGATCGAGATTGCCCGGCGGCGTGACAAGAAATGACGCGGCGGTCGGCGCAGATTTGAGCGCGCTTGGACTATCCGAGCATGCCGCGAGAACAACGACGGATCCTGCCAGCAACCACCACACGCCGCGCTGCATCGTGCCTCCAGGTCAGTCGCGATGACGACCGAAAAAGTGGGTCAGAGCATGCCCACACTAGGAGTTCACGCAATACAGTTCAATAGAGTATGTGTGCAACGATGTTGTTGCTGGCGTGCCGCGGAGGGTACTCCTCACCGCCGGTGGACAGTCAACGGGGCTGAAGGCCGGCTCAACCAGCCGGCTCGGCAGCTACCAGCCGCGCGCGGCCGAGACTCTACGCGGAGACCTAAGACTCGCCCACCAGCCCAACCCGAACAGCGTACCGCACCAGATCCGCCATGTTGCCGAGATCGAGGCGGCGCATCACTTCCTGGCGATGGCTCTCAACGGTCTTGACACTCAGCTTCAATCGCTCGGCGATGTCGCGGGTGCGGAGTCCGCGCGCGACGAGGCGCATGACCTCGATCTGGCGCGGCGTGAGCTTCTCGAGCGCGGAGCGAGCGTCGAGGGCGGAGGAGATGGCCGCGGCGAGTGGGGCGAGATTCTTCTTGGAGATCACAGTCTCGGCCCCGGCGCGCACACACGCGCCCGTGTGATCAGCCTTGAGCCAACCGCCCACGACGACCAGCAAGGGCGTCGCCGGTCGAATGCTGTGCACGACGCCAAGTGTCGCGCGGAAGTCCAGCTCGGGAAGGGTGTGCTCGGTGAGAACGACGTCGGGCAAGAATTCATGCAGCGACGATACGAGCGCGTCCTCGGATTCTACGCGCTGCGCGGACACCTGCATTCCTGCCTGACGGAGCTCATTCAGCACGAGCTCGGCGTCCGCGGCGCTGTGATCGACTACCAGAACGCGCACGTGACGGGTTTGAGATGCCTGCAATTTTTCAGACCCGTAGCGGTGGTATGCCCTGTCGCGGGCGAGTGAGTCTCGAATTGGAAGCTCGCTTCTTAGCGTACGTTATTGAACACAGCCCGGTCGCTGAAGTGGGAGCTCTCCGGGCGGGTGAACCCTTAGAAAAGGGCCTTGGGAATACTTGATTGCGAGCGCGAACAGATGATGGCGCCCAGAACTTCCTTCAATCTAACTTGCGGCGCATGTCAGCGGCGCGTCAGGCGATGGGCAAAAAAGGCGAGCAGGTAGCGGCGAGATGGCTCGCCGTCCACGGTTGGGAGATCGCCGACCGACGCTTTCGAAATGGCCGCCGCGACATCGACCTGGTCGCCGTCCGGCCCGAGCGTGAGGGTCGCGCCGTTGCGTTCGTCGAGGTGAAGACCCGCGCGTCGAACGATTTTGGCGGACCGGTGAGTGCCGTCAACTGGCGCAAACAGCGGGAGCTCAGCCGGTCAGCGAAGGTGTGGATGTCCCGCTTTCAACGGCCTGGTGATAGCTATCGATTCGACGTGATCGGCGTAATCCTCGAACCAGACAAAGTCCGCGTCCAGCACATCGAGAACGCGTTTCTGCTGCATCAGGGCAACTGATATCTCCATAGTTGTAGAGTCAGTCCCACAAGTCCCGCTCGATCCGGACGCCTGAGCCGCTCGGCCCCCGCCAGGACGCGTTCAATGCTTCTGGCGGGTTTCTGTAAACGTCCATATAGTTGGCGCGCGGGTTTTTCCCCTTCGACGAGACATGTCCACATCTCTCGACCGCCTGCGCACGGCGATCGCTGACCGTTACGAGATCGAGCGCGAGCTTGGTCACGGTGCCATGGCCACCGTGTTCCTTGCGCGCGATCTGAAGCACGGCCGACAGGTCGCGGTGAAGGTTATGCGCGACGATGTCGGCTTCGCGATGGGCGCCGAGCGATTCAAGCGCGAGATCGAGCTGGTGACGCACCTGTCGCATCCCCACATCCTGCCGATCTACGACTCCGGCGAAGTGGACGGCGAGCTGTTCTACGTGATGCCGTTCATCGAGGGAGAATCGCTGCGCGCCAAGCTAAATCGGGAGCGCCAGCTCTCGGTCGATGAAGCGCTCCGCATCACCTGCGAAGTCGCGAGCGCGCTCGATCATTCGCATCGACACGGAATCGTCCACCGCGACATCAAACCCGAGAATATCCTCCTCGAAGACGGGCAGGCGCTGGTCGCCGACTTCGGGATAGCCCGCGCTGCAAGCGCGATGGGGAAGGAGAAGCTCACCAGTACAGGCGTCTCACTCGGCACTCCGACCTACATGAGTCCGGAGCAGGGGATGGCCGACCCCGGTGTTGATGGCCGCAGCGATATCTATAGTCTCGGCTGCGTTCTCTACGAGATGCTCGCCGGAACGCCGCCCTTCACCGGACGCACCACCCAAGCGGTGATCGCGCGCCACTCGCTCGATGAAGTTCCGTCGCTCAGCATCGTGCGCAGCAGCATTCCCGAAGAAGTCGAAGACGCAGTTCTGCGTGCGCTCGAAAAAGTGCCAGCCGACCGATTCGCGACCGGCGCCGAATTCGCGAGTGCGTTGCAGGCGTGTCAGCAGAGCGGAATGCATTCGATCAGACGGACTGGACATCGCACCCGTCAGAGGCAACGCCCGCCGCAGAAAAACTGGCGGTTGATTGGAGGCCTCGCCGCCCTGGCGATGGTTGTCGTGGTGGGCGCCGCGTGGGCGGGCCGCTCGGTGATCTTCGGACCGCGCAAAAGTGCGTTCGCCGGTACTCCGGGCGCGGCGAGCTTCAGCCCGCAAAGGATCGCGGTGCTCTACTTCCGCGATCGGAGTAGCGACAAATCACTCGCATACCTCGCCGACGGACTAACCGAGTCGCTGATCAGTGATCTCAGTCAGGTGCCCGCTCTGGATGTCGTTTCAACGAGCGGCGTCAAGCAGTTCGCGGGCAGCGATGTCCCACGCGACAGCATTGCCCATGCGCTCGACGCCGGCACTCTCGTGGAGGGCGCGGTTGAGTCAGCGGGGAACCGCGCGCGGGTAACGTTGAGACTCGTCGATGGGAACAGCGGAGCGGACTGGAAGGAAGCAAACGTCGTGGAATCGCTGGGAGATCCTCTCGCCCTCAAGTCAAAGCTTGCGGATACTTTGACCCTGATGCTGCGGAAGTGGCTGGGCGAAGAGATTCGGCTCCGCCAGTCACGAGCCTCGACGAGCAATCCGATGGCGTGGTCGCTCGTGCAGCGCGCGGCCAAGATGCGGAAGGACGCCGACGCGCTCAAACAGGCGGGCAAGACTGACAGCGCGTCGAAGATGCTCTTCGCCGCCGACAGCTTGCTCGTTCAGGCCGAAGCGCTGGATCCGAAGTGGTCAGAGCCAATCGTCGCGCAGGGCCAGATCGCGGCGCGACAGGACAAGCTCACCGAGCAATCTGCCGACGCGAAAAAGTGGATCGACGCGGGGATCGCTTTCGCCGACCGCGCTATCGCTCTCGACCCTCGAAATGCCGACGCCTTCGAGCTGCGCGGGACGCTTCGCATCCGTCCCATCGCGCGCGGGATGGTCGAGGACCAGCGACAGGTGGCGGACATTGTACGCGTGGCGGAGAAGGATTTACGGGCGGCAGTCGCAATCAATCCGACCCAGGCGAACGCGCTGTACGTCTTGAGTCAGATCGAATATTTGAACCACGACGCGGTGGAGTCGCACAATCTCGCGCAGCGTGCGTACGACGCGGACGCCTATCTCGCTGCCGCTCCCGATATCCTGTGGCGCCTTTACGTGACGTCGTACGATCTGGAGTCTTTTCCCAACGCCCAGAAATCGTGCGATCAATTGAAGGAACGCTTCCCGAAGCACCCCTGGGCGGCGCGATGCCAGCTCTGGATCATGACCGCGAAAGGCATCACCTCAGATCCGGCCGAGGCGTATAGAAGGGCCGAGGATTACACCAACTCCGCGCCGCCACAGGAGCGGGAGTACACGAGACGTGAAGCGCAAATAGTCGTTGCCGACGTCATCGGGCGCGAGGCTCAGAGAGTGGGCAGCGCGGGTGATGCGGCCGGCCGCGTGGCTCTTCTCGACAGCGCTCGCCGGGTGCTCGTCCGCGCTCGTGCTGACCGAGCCATCGATCCGCGCGGCGAGCTGGTCGGCTACGAAGCCTTCGTGCGCGCCCAGATTGGCGACAAAAAGGATGCTGTCGACCTCATTCAGAGATATCTCACCGATCACCCCGAGCATCGCGCAGGCTTCTCCAAAGCCAATCCATGGTGGTGGAGACCGCTCCAGGACGATGCCCGTTTCAAATCTCTAATCGCTACCGGCTAGTCCGGAGGAAATCACCATGAAAGCCCGTCTGCTCCCGCTCGCGACCATCGCTCTGGTGATGGCCTGCAGCGACAATCGTAGTACGTCCGGTCCGACCGCGCCGGACGGCTCGTCGAAGATGATCAGCGACGGCGCACATGGTGGCAACCCGGATTTCTTCTTCCTGCCGCCGATGGTTGCGGACCCGTCGAAGGATCCGAATTACGAGGCGGGACAGTTCAATAGCACCATTGGTCCGAGCCTGAGCGTCGAGATCTGCCAGTTGTCGACGTCGCCCGTAGATGCAGCCGGCCAGCCCGTCGTAACCGATTGTGCGGTCGGGGTGCCGCTCGTTAAGAAATTCCCGGCCGGCACTGTGTCGTTGCAAAATCCGCCCGATGGGTTCTACCAGGTGGTGTGGAACGCGGGCGCGTCCAATCTGGACGTGACCATGTTTTATCGCATCAAGGTGCTAGCCGAGGGATCATCCACTCCGTTCGGCGTCGCCGACATCGATGCCGTGTCGAACATGAAGGAGCTGCGCAACGCGCGCACCGGCGAGACCATTCCGCTCAACGAGAACTCGAGCCTCCCCATCAAGTTCAGAATCGAGCACGCCGGCGGGCGTGCGCTTTGTGGAAGTATTGCTCTGTGCACATCGACGGTTGTGACCAATAACAACGCCTC
>DATFGW010000084.1:0-34907 GCA_035249045.1 Gemmatimonadaceae bacterium
CTCCGATCCTTCGCGCGCGGGATCGAGGGTCAGATCGAGAACGATCTTCCTGGTGTTGAGCGGGCACGACGCCCAGCGTACGGTTCCGTCGGTGCCGGGCTCGTTGACGAGCTGTCGCAAACCGGAATAGCTGCGATTGCCACAGAAAATGAACACGTACGGCGTGCGTCGGGTCGGCCCATAAAAGGTCTCGTCGCCCAGCAAATCGAGATGTGCGAGATCCCATGTAAAGCGACTGGCGAGCTCCAGGCCATCCAGAACCTTGTCGCCCGCTTCCAGAAAATCGGGGCCGAGGTGTTTGTTGCCCTTGAACAAAGCGCCGAGCCAGCTCCGTCCCTTGTGCGCGAGCGGAGATCCGAAGGTCGCCGGCGCGAGACCGATCAGATGCTTGAGTCGGTCACGTCTTCCGGCGTAGGCAGTCAGCCACGCTCGGATCACCAGCATGCCGGTGGAGTGGACGATCGCGTCGAACGGCTCGTCGTTGCTCAGTCCGGCCCGGATGCGAAGCGCACGATCGAAGCCCTCGGCAATGTCCTTGATGGTCACTTCATTGGTCAGCGACCGATAGCTGCAGGCGTGGATCATCCCCACTTCGTAGCCGCGTTGCTCGAGGATGCGTTGCCACTCCCTGAACGCGGCGCCGTCGTCGGAATAGCCGTGGACGAGCACGATGGGGTTTCGCGCCATTCGGCAAATATACGAGCGCGGTCAGAGCGCGGTCGGAGCGCGCGCGGCGGCTGCCGCCGGCGCCGCAACTCTATATTTGAGCAATGACTTCCCCTTCCCCGACGCGTCCGGTAGCGACTTCCGATCCGGCAACTTCTCTATCCAGCGCGCCGGGGATGACCGCAGCGGAATTCCGCCGACACGGTCATGCGGTGATCGACTGGATCGCGGATTACCTGGAGGCGCCGGAGCAGTTCCGGGTGCTTGCGTCGGTGCGGCCGGGCGATGTGCGCGCTTCGATTCCGCGATCTGCGCCGACCCACGGGGAGCCGATGGACGCGATTCTCGCCGACTTCCGAGATCTCGTGGTGCCGGCCGTCACCCACTGGAACCACCCCGACTTTCTCGCCTATTTCGCCAATTCTTCGACTGGCGAGGGCGTGCTCGGCGAGGCGCTGGCCGCCGCGCTCAACGTCAACGCGATGTTGTGGCGCACCAGTCCGGCCGCCACTGAGCTCGAGATCGTGACGCTCGACTGGCTGCGCCAGATGCTCGGACTCCCCGATGGGCTTTTCGGCGTAATCGGCGACACCGCATCGTCGAACACGCTTTACGCTCTTTCCGCCGCGCGCGAGATGCATCCGGAGCTGCACCTTCGCGACAAGGGCATGTCTGGTCGGAGTGATCTGCCGCCGCTCGTCATCTACTGCTCCGAGGAAGCACACTCCAGCGTCGACAAGGCCGCGATGACCCTCGGTCTAGGCCTCGACTCGCTGCGGAAGATTCCCACCGACTCCGGCCTCCGGATGAACGTGGAAGCGTTGCGTGACGCGGTTGTGAGCGATCGCCGCGATGGGAGAATTCCACTCGCCACTGTCGCCACCGTCGGCACGACATCGACGACCGCCATCGATCCTGTTCCCGCCATCGCCGAGATCTGCGCGCGGGAAAAAATGTGGCTCCACGTCGATGCGTCGTACGGCGGGGCTGCTGCAATCCTGCCGGAGATGCGCGGCGTCCTCGAGGGATGCGAAAATGCCGACTCCATCGTCGTGAACCCTCACAAGTGGCTGTTCACGCCGATGGATTGTTCGGTCCTCTATACCCGTCGGCCCGATCTGTTGAAGCGCGCCTTCCAGCACATTGCGGACTATCTGGTCGTCAGCGAGGGGGAAGGCGTCGTCAATCTCATGGACTACGGCGTTTCGCTCGGCCGCCGTTTTCGTGCCCTCAAGCTGTGGTTCGTGATCCGAAGCATGGGAGTCGAAGGCATGCAGTCCCTGATTCGGGAGCACATCCGCATCGCGCGGCGTGCGGCTGCCGCGATCGACGCGGACCCCGAGCTCGAGCGGCTGGCCGATGTGAACTTCTCGACCGTGGTATTCCGGCACCGTCCCGCGGGCATGACGGGCAAGCAGCTCGACAAGCACAACGCCGGGCTGCTCGAGCGGTTGCTCGACCGTAAGGAGGTCTATGTGTCGCACACCAGAGTCAGGGGCCGGTACGCCCTGCGCATCGCGATCGGCAACGTTCACACGACGGAAGCCCACGTCCGGCGAGCCCTGGAGCTCGTCAAAGAGGCCGCGGCGGGCGCGCCCTGAGCCAGAAACTGCCGCCCTGGCAGGAACGAACAATGCTGGGCGGTATATTAACGGACGTAAATTCTTCGGCTCAGCCCACCCCATTCTATTGATGTCAGGGAGAACCTTGATGAGAGCTATTGTGAACCGAATTGCGGCCGTGCTGTCGGTGAGTACGTTCGCCGCGCTTCCGCTGGCCGCGCAGAACACCGCCGCGCAATGCGATCCCACCGCCAACACCAAAGGTGATATCGCCAGAGCGCAGTTCTCGATGACGCGCGCGATCGCTGCGATCGACAAAGGCAACCCGACCCGGGACCTCCAGGAAGTCCTAAGGCTCGTCGACACCGGGAACGACAACCCCACCGCCCGCAATTATCTGCGCGGTGAGGCGTACATCATTTTTCTGATGCAGCCCAATGCCCAGGCAGTGGTGCCGCGGTCTTCGCTCGGATTGACCACCAACCCCACGGCGACCATCGATCTCTACGCCGCCGCCGACTCGGCATTCCAGATCGTGGAGAAGGCGTCACCAGAGTGTGCGGCGACCATCGCCCAGTGGCGGCAGCAGAAGCCGTGGCTCAACGCGCTCAACGGCGCGATCAACGCGCTCAACGCCAATCAGCTCGATTCGGCGGAGCTGCTGGCCAAGCGCTCGCTGATCCTCGATCGCAAGGCACCGTATGCGTATTCAGTGCTCGGCTCGGTCGCCCGTGAGCGCAAGGACTTCAATGCTGCCAACGAGTACTGGAAGCAGACCATCGCCGCCGCCGGCTCCGATACGTCTTACGCCGATGTCCGCAATAAAGCCATGTATGAAATGGCCTCGGCCGCGTCCGACAGAGCCGAATCCGCAACTGGGGCCGCCAAGCGCACGGCGGCAAAGGAGGCGGAGAAGATGTGGCAGGACTATATCGCCACCGCGGACAACGACCTCCTGCTCGCGGACGCAATCGACAACGCATCGCGTGCCTACCTGGCAGCAGGTGATAGCACCAGCATTCCGACTGTATACGCCGCCATGCTGGCGAATCCATCGAAGTACGGAGAGTTGACGCTGGTGCACGCCGGCGTGGCCGCCACACGGAACGGCCGCCAGGCCGACGCCGAGAAGCTGTTCGAGGCGGCGCTGCAACAGAATCCCTACTCGCGTGATGCAATCAACAATCTCGCGGCCACGTACATCCAGGACAGCGCTTACACGAAGGCATTTCCCCTGATCGACAAGCTGGTGTCGATCGATCCCAGCAACCCGGATAATCCGCTGCTTTACGCCTTCGCGTACCAGGGACTCTACAAGCACACCAAAGACAAGAAGCTGCAGAAGATCTACACCGACTCGTTGATCTACTTCAACAACAAGTCGGAGAATGCGCCGGTCAAGCTGACGGTGAGTGAGTTCAGCCGCCGGCCCAATGGAACCGTTGTCGCGGGCACCGTCGAAAACCGCAGCAGCGCGGCGAAGACCTACAACCTGAGCTTCGATCTTCTTGACAAGTCGGGCAACGTGATCGGAACCGAAACGACGTCGGTCGGACCGGTCGCGCCGAAGTCAGTGGGCACCTTCAAGATTACTTCGCTGAAGGGCGGTGCGTACGGTTACAGGTACAAACCGATCAGCTGACGATCCTGCACGAATCAACGGCTGGCGCTCGAAATGGGCGCCAGCCGTTTTTTTATGAGCTGCGGGGAAGCATCAAAG
Organism: Gemmatimonadaceae bacterium; assembly: GCA_035249045.1. Classification (GTDB taxonomy): domain Bacteria; phylum Gemmatimonadota; class Gemmatimonadetes; order Gemmatimonadales; family Gemmatimonadaceae; genus UBA4720. Next base: position 3,949 of record DATFGW010000084.1, read on the forward strand.
GGTCTGTCTCGTAGAGCGCGCCGATAATCCAGAAGCGCTGGCCATCGAACCAGAAGATGGCGACCTGCTCGAGCTCCTTGGCCAGCTCGATGGCCTCGTCCTGTGGCATCACGACCGCCGCGCTGCACTCGCAGTGGCTGCGGTCCGGCGAGCACGCGTCGACGTGAGCGAATCTGTAACCCGACGCCTGCAGTCTCTCATCCAGATCCCGCTTCCGGCGCTCATTTTCCGGCGGAGATAGATTCTTTCCGCGCGGATCGAAGGCAGTCAGCACCGCAAAGGGTGAATCGAATCCGGCCGCGGCGAGATTCGCGATCGCGCGCTGCGAGGGCACGTTGCGCAGATCGATTTCTACTCGAGGTTTGCTCGAGAAAGTAAGAATCGTCTCCGGGTAGCGCGGCCAGTCGGGATCGTGTTGATCGGGAGTAGGTATCATGCGTTCGTCAGGTACAAGGTTTACACCACGCCCGCGCGGCTGAACTGGTACGCTCCTTGACCTGGATCGAGGCGTGAACTCGGATCACAAGTCGGGTCAGATCTGGCCCGATCTCCTTTATATCGCGCGTCACGGGGAGTCCGCGGGAAACGTCGCGCGCGAAGCGGCGCTCGAGGCGGGCGAATCGATGATCGACATCGACATTCGCGACGTCGATGTGCCGCTGTCGGAGCTCGGAAAACGTCAGGCCGTAGCGCTGGGCCGCTGGTTTGGGGCAATGCCCGCGGAGCGGCGGCCGAACATCGTGTTGACATCGCCGTACCTGCGCGCGCGCCACACCGCCGGACTGATCATCAAGACCGCCGGCATGCGTGAAGACTCGTACTCCTTCATCGTCGACGAGCGGCTGCGCGAGAAAGAATTCGGAATTCTCGACCGGCTCACGCCCGTCGGCATCCGCGAACAATTCCCCGACCAGGCCGAGTTCCGGCGTCTGCTGGGCAAGTTCTACCATCGGCCCCCGGGCGGAGAAAGCTGGTGCGATGTGATTCTGCGGCTGCGCAGCGCCACTGAGATGCTGTCGCGCGAGTACTGCGGCGAGCGCGTGCTGATCGTCTGCCACACCGTCGTCGTGCTCTGCATGCGCTACATCCTCGAGCACCTCACCGAAGAAGATCTGCTGTCGATCGACAAGAAAAACGAGATCGCCAACTGCTCGGTGACGATGTACGAGCATGACCAGGAGCTCGGCCCGCGCGGAAATCTGAGACTGACATTGTTCAACTTCGTCGCCCCGCTCGAGGAAGCGGGCACGACGGTGACTGCGGAGCCCGACGCCAAAGTTGGCGCGCGCTAGCAAGCGGCCGGTCGCGGTCACCGCGGCGCTGTTGCGCCGCTGGCCACTCCCGCAGCCCAGCGACTCGGCGGACAAGCAGGATCGCGGCGTTGCGATGGTGATTGGCGGAGCGGCCGAGGTTCCGGGTGCCCTGCTCCTTTCCGGTGTCGCGGCGTTGCGGGTCGGAGCGGGCAAGCTCCAGCTCGCCGGTCCACGCGCTGCTGCTGTATCACTCGCCGTCGCTCTTCCCGAAGCGCGGGTCTTCGCGCTCGGCGAATCAGGTGACGCGTTTCTGGACCGCGGCGCGGCCGGTCGGGCCGCGGAGTGCGCGCACGGCGCCGATGCGATTCTGATCGGCCCGGGAATGCTCAACGAGAAAGCGACTCGCGGGTTCGTGGACGAGATCCTCGACAAGATCTCCGATCGCCCGCTCGTCATCGATGCGTTTGCGCTCATCGCGCTGCGCGATGGCAGCCATCACTTCGCGCAGGGTACCAGTGTGGTCCTCACTCCAAACCATTCGGAGATGGCGCGAATGACGGGCGAGAAGCAGGAAGTCATCGCCCGCGATCCGCTTGGCGTCGCGAACAGCGTTTCCAGAGATCTCAACGCGGTCGTCGCTCTGAAGGGACCGGAGACCTTCATCGCAACTCCATCCGGTGAAGTTTTCCGATACGCCGGCGGCGACGTCGGCCTCGCGACATCGGGCTCGGGTGATGTGCTCGCCGGCGCATTCGTCGGGTTGCTGGCGCGCGGCGCAGCGCTGGACCAGGCTGCAGTGTGGGCGACATTCATTCATGGCTCCGCGGGCAACCGGCTCGCCAAGCGGGTCGGTCCGCTCGGCTTTCTCGCCCGCGAGCTCTCCGACGAGCTGCCGTCACTGATGAATCAGCTCGTGCGGAAACGCGCGGGCTAGATGTGAATCGCCTTCAGCGGACCGGTTGGAGTGGTCGGCGTGTCGCGCCTGCGGATCGGCTCGCCGGCCGGCGCCTTCATCGGCAGCGTGAGAACGAACGTCGTACCTTCGCCGACTCGACTCGCGACGGTAACGTCACCGCCAAGTAGTCGGGCCAGCTTGCGCGTAACGCTGAGGCCGAGTCCGGTACCGCCGGTTTTTCTCGTCGCAACCTGCTCTGCCTGCCAGAAGGGCTCGAAGATGTTCTCCATATTGTCGGCCGGGATGCCGACGCCCGTATCGGCAATTCTCACTTCCAGCAGATTGTTCTCGATCGTGCAGCCCACCCGCACTTCGCCCTTGTCGGTGAACTTTATGGCGTTGGAGAGAAGGTTCACCAGCATCTGGCGCAGCTTCGTACCGTCGGTCTGGATCGCCTGATCTTCTTCGAGCAGGTGGACGTAGAAGTGGATGCTCTTTGCCGCGGCCATCGGCTCGACGAGCGCGGCGGCATCGCCAAGAGTGTGATTCACCGACATCGACTCCCAGCGCACGCGCTCGCGGCCGATATCGACGCGCGCGAAGGTGAGGATCTCGTCGATGAGGCCGAGCAGATGCCGCGCGCTGGCATTTATGCGGCCGAGCTGCTGACGCTGGAGCTCGGTGACGGGGCCGGTGATTCCGTCGGAGAGCAGCTCCTCGTAGCCCATGATGGCGGTGAGCGGAGTGCGCAGCTCGTGCGACATCACCGCCAGAAAATCGGTCTTGCTGTTATTGGCTCGCTCGGCTTCGGCGCGCGCGGCCTCCGCTTCGCTACGGGCGCGCTCGGCGTTGGCGCGTGCCTGTTGCTCCATCGCCAGCAGATCGACGCGCTCCTTGTCGGTGTTGCGAAGCACCCGCGCTGACCATAGCACGAGCCCCACGAAGATCAGAATGCACATCACCGCAAACAGCGAGATGCCGAACTCCGACTCGTAGAGCCCCGCGCTTTCTCCCAGGATGCGGATCACGCCGAGCAGGATCGGAGCGAGGAGCGCGGCAGGCAGCAGGCGCCTCGTCAGCACACCCGCGGGTCCTTCGTCGAGCAGCAGCACCGCAACGCCGCGATCTCTGACTGCCACCAGAATACCGACGCCGAGGATGAGCAGTCCAATCGATGTCGGCAGCGCCATGCCGGAAGATTGCGACAGGCTGTACATCCCTTTGACGCCGAAGAGGTAGCCGAGGAGGGCGACGAGGGCGATGAAAAGTCCCGGCGTCGCGAACATCTGCGAGCGCAGGTCGTTCTTACGCTGATCGTGCGAGATCGACAGCAGCGCCAGCGAGAAGAGCAGCAAACTTCCAGCGCTGTTGAGCGCGATTCGTCCGGGCGGGTAGACAGTCACCTGGGTGAGTCGGTCACCGAAGAGCAGGGTATCGAATCCGGAGCCGCTGCCGCGCAGGTACTCGTAGAGAGTGAGGCCCGCAATGGTGGCCACCAGCGCGGCCAGAGTCTGTTGAGTGGCTTCGGCCGCGGGCGTCCGATTCGGAAACGCGGCGAGTGTGAGAGATGCGCCAGCGAGCATAAAGCACAGCGCGGTGAGCGGCAGCACGGGATAATCGCCGCTCGTGGCCGACGTCGCGAATGAGAGTCTCAATCCCCAGGCGACGAGCGACACCGCGCCCAGCGCTGCGACGGCGCTGCCTGCTATGATTGGCACTCGCTCGAAGAAGCCGATCAGCGGACTGTGGCGAGCCGCTGGATTGAGTGCAGTTGTACTCGGATTGGCCATGTTACGCGTGGAACGAAAACCTACCGGTCATTTCGGGCGATGGCAATTCTACCAGGGAATCGGCTTTCGATCCCGAAAGAACAAGCCTGTCGGCCCGCTGTCGGGAAGAGTCGCGAGCCACGTTATCGTATCGGCACCCTCCGCCAGACTCCGCGGCGCGCGCGATCCGCCCATCGATGTCTGTACCCAGCCGGGATCCATGGAGTTCACCAGAATCCCCATGCCTTCGGTTTCCGCGGCCACAACCCGGGTCATAACGTTCACTCCCGTCTTGGAAAGCCGGTAGGCGATGTAGCCCGCGCCCATCTCGCTCAACACGGCCATGCTGCTGGAAAGATTCACGATTCGCCCGTACCGACGGCTCTTCATGATCGGAATCGCCATCCGAGACAGCAGCAATGCCCCATACACGTTCGTCTGCATGGTCTCTCGAATGATCTCCAGCTCCTCGAGGTCGTCGTCGGCATCCTCCGGCATGATGGCGGCGTTGTTGACGAGGATGTCAATGCGGCCGACCTCGTTGCGCAGCCAGTTCATACATTCGCGAATGCTCTGTATGCTGGCGACGTCAAGGTGCCGCGCATCGACGTTGAGGCCCGCTGTTCTGAGCTCACCCGCCGCGGCCTGTCCTTTCGCCGGATCGCGCGCGCCGAGTATGACGCGAATGTCGAGCTGCGCTAGCTGCCGGCACGCCTCGAGTCCGATGCCGCGATTGCCGCCGGTGACGAGCGCGATCCTTCGTTCTGGCATTCGTGGTTCCCGAAAAAGAACGTAGTGTAACAGGTCTCCGATTCGCCGTTAAGGCCGCCGCGACTGGCAAGTTCACGGACTGGCAGTATCATTGCTCAGTCGGACCCGCCATGACCGCATCCCACCTCACAACTTCAGCCGCCGGCTCTGCTTCCGCCTTGAAACGGGAGATCGCGGATCTCCTCACCGAGGCCCGCGAGCGCACGCTGCTGCTGGTCTCGAGTCTCTCCGACGAAGATTTGCATCGTCAACACGATCCGCTCATGAGTCCGATAATCTGGGATGTCGGCCACATCGCGCACTTCGAGGAGTTGTGGCTAACCCGGAATCTCGACGGCCCGATTGAGTTCTCGGAGATGCCTGGACTGTACAATCCGTTCGAGCACCCGCGCGCCACTCGTGCGTCACTGGCGTTACCAACCCTGGCAGAGATGACCGAGCGACTGCGCGAGATTCGCTCCAGGGTGCTGGACAGGCTCGAGAAGGTCAGCTTCGACGACAGCAATCCTCTTCTCGCCGGCGCCTACGTTTACCACATGGTCTTGCAGCACGAGTATCAACACAACGAGACGATTCTCCAGACACTGCAGCTCAAGAAGGGCGAGGCGTATCGCGCGCCACGTGTCGTCACCTTCGCCCCGCGGGAGTCGAGAGCGATTGCGATGGTTCATTTCGACGGCGGTCGCGTCTCGATCGGCACCGACGATCGAACGAGCTCGTACGACAATGAGCGCCCGCGGCACGAAGTCGAGCTGGCGCCATTCGAGATCGATCGCGATCCCGTCAGCAACGCGCGCTACCTGGAGTTCGTCGCCGACGACGGGTACCAGCGAGAGGAGCTTTGGTCTGACGCCGGCCGCCAATGGCTCGCCGAATCAAAAGCGTGTGCGCCGAAGTACTGGGACCGCGACGGGGATGAGTGGATCACACGTTCGATGGACATCCCGCGACAGGTGGACCCGGCGCGACCTGTAATCCACGTCTGCTACTACGAGGCCGAAGCATTCGCAAAGTGGGACGGCAAGCGGTTACCGACCGAGCGCGAGTGGGAAGCCGCCGCGAGCTGGAATCCGCCAGCTCGTGCCGCGACGTCATTTCCGTGGGGCGATTCTGCCGAGCCCGGCCGCGCAAACATCGATCAGTTGGCATTCGACACGGCTCCGATCGGCAGCTTCGATCGAAACGTGTCGCCAATCGGCTGCTGCGGGATGATTGGCGATGTGTGGGAATGGACGTCGAGCGATTTCCGGGGCTATCCAGGATTTGAGAGCTTCCCGTACAAGGAATACTCAGAGGAGTTTTTCGGCACCGACTACAAGGTGCTGCGCGGCGGATCCTGGGCCACGCGTCCCGGCGCGATTCGCAACACGTTTCGCAACTGGGACTATCCAATCCGCCGGCAGATCTTCAGCGGTTTTCGCTGCGCGCGGGACGCATGAAGAGCGATCATCCGTCCGACGTCGTGGGTGGAACTCCGCCCTACACAGTGCGCAGGTCGCGCCAGCAAATGGTGCGCGATGTTCGTCAGGGCCTCACCAAAAAACCAAAGCAGCTGTCGTCCAAGTACTTCTACGACGAGCGCGGGTCGGAGCTGTTCGAGGAGATCACTCAGCTTCCCGAGTATTACCTGACGCGCGCGGAACGACTCCTTCTCGAGCAGCGCATTGGTGAGATCGTCGGTGCTGCACGTCCATGCTCACTCGTGGAGCTCGGCGCCGGCAGCGCCAGCAAGACCCGCATCATCCTCGACGAGATGCGCGCCAGTGGCTGCGCGGAATGCTATCTGCCGGTCGACGTCAGCAGAGATTTTCTGGAAGCGACGGCGCTGCAACTGCGCGCCGATTATCCGGACGTCGAGATCAAGCCGGTGGTCTCCGACATCACCGAGCGTTTCAGTCTTCCGCCGCTGGTGGCTCCGACGCTGTTCGCGTTCCTCGGCAGCACCATCGGGAATTTCCCGCGGCAGCAGGCAATCAATCTGCTGTCACACATCGCCGGCCAGATGGGCGTGGCCGATCGCTTTCTGCTCGGCGCCGATCTGATCAAGGATGCGGCGATCATCAACAGCGCGTACAACGACTCGCGCGGGGTGACGGCCGCCTTCAACCTCAATGTCCTGGAGAGGCTGAACCGCGAGCTCAACGCAGATTTCCCGCTCGCCGAGTACGATCACCGCGCATTCTATAGTAGTGAGAATCACCGGGTGGAGATGCATTTGATAGCACGGAAACCGCACAAGGTCGTGATTCCGGAGATCGGCGAGATCTCGTTTGAGGAAGGAGAGAGCATCCGCACCGAGCTGAGCTACAAGTATGATCGGCCGATGCTGGAGGACATTCTCACCGCGTCGGGACTCGAGATCGAGAAATGGATGCCCGCGAGCGACGGAGCGTTCGTCCTCGCCCTCGCCCACGCCATAACCTGACGCGGACGGGTGAGCCTCACTGAGGCGATGCTGCTGGACGACATCCGGCAGCGACTGTTCGCGCCGTCCCAATCGGCGACTCCGCGCGCAATCGGGCTCGAGCTGGAGCTCATTCCGATCACGCGCTCAACCCGGCGCCCCGCATTGCCGGCGCTCGACAGCGATCCGTCGACCGGAAGCATCTTGATGGAGCTTGGTCGCCGCTCGGGGTGGACCGAGCAGCGCAACGGCGACGATCCGTCGTCGTGGCGGACGAGCACCGGCGCGGTAATCTCGTTCGAGCCGGGCGGCCAGATCGAGATCAGCACGGCGCCGTTTGCGATGGCCGCCCAAGCCATCACCGAAGCAGAAGAGATTGTCGAGGCACTCAGCGAGGCGATGGGCGACGAAGGAATCGAGCTCATCGCGCGTGGAGTGGATCCATACAACGACATCGACGCCGTGCCACTGCAGCTGCATCGCGAGCGATATGCGGGGATGACGCGCTACTTCGAGTCGATCGGACCGTCGGGAGTGAGGATGATGCGCCAGACGGCGGCGTTGCAGATCAATGTCGAGCGTGGTGAGGAGCCGGAGGCTCGATGGCGGTTGCTCAATGCTCTCGCGCCGATCGTGATCGCGCTGTTCGCGAACTCGAGGCAGTACGCGTCGCGGCGCACCGAATGGGCGAGCTACCGCTCGTATCTGTGGCGCACCCTCGACCCATCGCGCACCGGAATCATTTATGAAGCGGAGGATCCCGCGCGACGATACGCGGATTTCGCGCTCGATGCCGGTTACATGCGCAGCGATTCACCGGACGCGTATGGCTCGTTTCGCGATCGGCTTGGCGAACCGGGACTGACCCGCGATGACTGGCTGTTTCACCTTTCGACGCTCTTTCCCGAGGTTCGGCCGAAGGAATTCTTCGAGCTGCGCTCCGCCGACACCATCGACGTCGGCTCGATCGCTGCTCCGGTGGTAGTCGTCGCGGGGCTGGTGTACTCCGAGCCGCACGCGCGGCGCGCGGCGGATCTGCTCGGCGCGCCGAACGCGGAACTACTGGAGCGCGCCGGCCGGCTCGGGATCGCGGATTCTCAGATCCGGGAGCTGGCTGATCAACTCTGCCCGCTCGCCCTGGACGGCGCTTCAACGCTGGGCAGCGGCTATTTCCGCAGCACCGACATCGCAGCTGCCCGGGAGTATTTTGCGCGCGTCCTTTCCGTGCGCGACATTTGAGCCGATGACGCGTTCACTCATCGGGGCGGTACTTTGCGCGGCGATTGCATTCGGGGCTCCGCGCGCAATGGCGCAAGCAACGGATAGGGCTACCCCGCAGCGCACCATTCTCGCAGTCGGCGCACACGCCGGCGATATGGAGCTGACTGCCGGCGCGGTACTCATCAAGCAGCACAAGCTCGGCGACCGCATTGTCATCCTCCACATGACCCTCGGCGAGGGTGGAAATCCGCGGCTGTCGCCCGCCGTTTACGGCGCGCAAAAGAGGCGGGAAGCCCTGGCCGCCGATTCGGTCATTGGCGCGGAAGCCATCTTCGCCCCCTACAAGGACGGCGAGATTCCGAACGACGAAGCGGTGAGACGGTATGTCGCCGACGTAATTCGCACGGTGAAGCCGTCGTACATCATTACCCATTGGCCCCACAGCATTCACAAGGACCACACCAATACGAGCCTGATCGTTCAGGACGCCGTGTTGCTCGCTTCATTGGAGGGAGTGGTTACGGCACATCCGGCGCACCGCGGAGTGCGCGGCGTTTACTACGCCGACAACTGGGAAGACGCTGAATCGTTCCAGCCTTATGTGTACGTCGGCGTCGCCGACGAGATGTCGCAGTGGCACGCCGCGGTCACGAAGTATGAGTTTGTGGGAGGCGCGATCTCGTCCTTCAAGTATCTGGATTACTACGACGCTCTGGCCACGGTGCGCGGCGCGGTGGTCGGCAAGGGAAGAGCGGTCGCCTTCGACATCGATCCATTCGGCAAACGCCGGGTTCTGGACTCTCTGCCGTGATGACACCATGAGCTACCTCGCATTTCTTCTTTACGCGCAGGTTTATGTCGACCGGCCACCCCCGCCACCCCCGCCTCCACTTCCTCCGCCGGCGATCCGGATCAACCAGCTGGGATATCTTCCCGACGCGCCCAAGGTCGCGGTGTTGTGCTCGCTGGCGCCGCTGGAAGTTCACGACTTCACTGTAGAGGATGCCGGTGGCCGACGAGTGCTGCAGCGAGCGGCTGCGGCGGCCAAGCCGTTCGGGCCGTGTGTTGCCAACTATCGGCTCGACTTCTCCACCCTGAAGACGCCTGGCGAGTATCGCATCTCGGCCGCGAATGTGGTGTCGCCGGTTGTGCGCATCCGCGCCGGCGCTTACGCCGGCGCCGCTGATACGCTGCTCTACTACATGAGAGAGCAGCGCTCAGGTTACAACCCGCTCTTCAAGACAGTCGTCCACACCCACGATGGCATCGTGGTCGATGATCCGGTGCGCGAGGGTCAGTTCATCCCCCTCACCGGCGGCTGGGCGGATGCATCGGACTATCTCCAATACGTGATGACGTCGACCAACGCGACGTACGTGATGCTGATGGCGTACCGGGACCACCCGGCATCCTTCGCCGACAAGTTCGATTCGCGCGGGCTACCCGGATCGAACGGAACTCCGGACATCCTCGACGAAACGCGCCACGGTCTGGAGTGGCTGGTGAGAATGTTCCCCAATGATTCGGAGATGTACAACCAGCTCGGTGACGACCGCGATCACACCTACTGGGACATACCTCCCCATGACTCCGCCGATTACGGATGGGGCAAGGGCAAGGAGCGCCCCGTTTATCCGTGCACCGGAAAGCCGCAGGGTTTGTTCAATTACAAGAACAGGTCCGACGGGAAGGCATCGACCGCGGGCAAGTACGCATCGGCGTTCGCACTGGCGTCGATGATTTACAAAAAAAGCGACCCCGTTTTCGCGAGCAAGCTCCGACACAAGGCGTTCGCGGCCTACGCGATCGGAAAGAAATATCCCGGTGTCTGTCAGGGCGCGCCCGGCCATGCGCCCTATTACTACGAGGAAGACAACTGGGTCGACGATATGGAGCTCGCTGCGGCGGAGCTCTATGCGCTCACCAGTGATCGCGCGTACCTGAGGGATGCGCTCGAGTACGCGTCGCGCGAGCCGGTCACCCCGTGGATGGGCGCCGACACCGCCAAACACTACCAGTGGTTCCCGTGGCACAACAACGGTCACTACGAGATCTGGCGCAACGCGACCGCGAGCGACCGAAAGATCGTCACTGACTATTACAAGCGCGGACTCGCCGCGGTCGTCGGTCGCGCCGACAATGGCTTTCGCATCGGAATTCCATTCATCTGGTGCTCCAACAATCTCATGGCGTCCTTTGCGACCCAGGCATACCTGTACCGGCGGATGACGGGCGACAACCAGTTCCGGGACTACGAGCAGGCGGCGCTGGATTGGCTGTTCGGGACAAATCCATGGGGCGTATCGATGGTCATCGGACTTCCGCACGACGGTATCTTCGCCCGCACTCCCCACTCCGTGGTCGCCGACCAATTGAAGGTCGAGCTGACGGGTGCGATGCTCGACGGGCCGGTATACACATCGATCTACAAAAACCTCCGAGGCATCAGTTTGCACGACGCGGACGAGTACGCGCCTTTCAATACCGGCTTCATCGTCTATCACGATGACGTCGGCGATTACTCGACCAACGAGCCGATCATGGACGGCACCGCGAACCTGAGCTACCTGCTCGCGGCGATGGGTGACCGTCGTCGCTGACGACGTGATGCGATGCCAGAGCTGCCGGACATCACCGTCTACATCGAGGCGCTGGAGGCGCGGATCGTCGGCCAGACCCTGGAGCGGATCCGCATCCCCAAGCCTTTCCTGCTTCGATCTGTCGATCCGCCGCTCAGCGCCGCCAACGGAAAGCGAGTAGTCGGCGTTCGCAGGATGGGTAAGCGCATCGCCGTCGAGCTCGACGACGATCTTTTTCTCGTCATTCACCTGATGATCGCCGGAAGGCTGCGGTGGGTTCCGGCCGGCACGAAGGTCCCGGGAAAGATCGGACTCGCCGCGTTTGACTTCTCGAACGGGACGCTGATACTCACCGAAGCCGGCACCAAGCGCCGAGCCTCACTATGGCTGGTTCGCGGCGAGGAGGGACTGCAACAGTTCGAGCGCGGCGGCCTCGAGGTTCTCGACGCAACGCGCGATGAGTTCGCCGAGCGCCTACAGCGCGAGAATCACACCCTCAAGCGCTCACTTACTGATCCACGCCTTTTCAGCGGAGTCGGCAACGCCTACTCGGACGAGATTCTACACCGCGCGCGCCTCTCGCCCATCAAGCACACCAGCAAGCTCACCAACGAGGAGATCTCAAGGCTCTACGACGCTACCCGCGAGATCCTTATCGAGTGGACAGAACGTCTGCGCGAGGAAGCGAAGGGGGAGTTCCCGACAGGTGTGACGGCGTTCCGCGACGAGATGGCTGTGCACGGAAAATTTGGCAAGCCGTGTCCGGTCTGCGGGACGCCCGTGCAGCGCATCCGCTACGCTGACAACGAGACAAACTATTGCCCGCGATGCCAGACGGATGGTCGCCTCCTTGCCGATCGCGCCCTTTCGCGACTTCTCAGGGAAGATTGGCCACGTTCGATCGACGAGATGAGCTGGAACTAGATAGTTCCTGTGTTTAGCCATTTCACCACCCGCGGCGGATCGTAGCTGGCAAACCTGTCGAGTAGTGCTTTTGGATCGCTCTCTACTATGACCATGTCGCGATGGATCTGACGCACGAATCGCTCTCCAACCGCCCCGTCCAGAAACGTGAGCAACGGATCGTAGTAGCCGGCGAGATTCAGAAGCCCGCACGGTTTCTCGTGCACGCCCAGCTGCGCCCAGGTCCAGATCTCGAAGAACTCTTCCAGAGTGCCGATCCCGCCGGGCAGCGCGACGAAGCCGTCCGCGAGCTCGGCCATCATCGCCTTTCTCTCGTGCATGGAGCCGACGATGCGCAGATCGTCGAGCGCTGTGTTCGCCACCTCACGCTCGACCAGCATCTTCGGTATCACCCCGATGATCTCGCCATTCTCCTCGACCATCGTCTCGGCGAGGGTCTGCATTAGCCCGACGCTCGATCCGCCGTAAACGACGCCGATTTTGCGCGCTGCCAGCAGCCTGCCCAGCGAACGCGCTCCCTCCTCGTATTCCGGGCGAGCGCCAGGATTCGAGCCGCAGAAAACTGCCAGCCTTCGGATGACGGTCACGCGCGCGGCTGCATTGCCGCCATCATCGCCATGCCAAGTCCGGCGATCGATTGGCCGCCGTCGCAGACTACGACGGCGCCGGTGATGAAGCGCGCGGCATCGCTGGAAAGAAACAAAGCCAGATCGGCAATCTCGTCCTTCGTCGCGAATCGCTTCAATGGAATCGCGCGCGTCAGCTGATGACGGATCTCCGGAGACGGCGCGAGACGACGCATGCCCTCGGTATCGTCGACCGCGCCTGGCGCGATGGAGTTGACCCGCACTCCTTCCACACCCCACTCGATCGCCAGACACTTCGTCAGCATGTCGATACCGGCTTTTGCCGCGCAGACGTGCGCTTGCATCGGCGTCGGCGTGAAGGCCTGCATCGCGGAGATGTTGATGATCGACGCTCCGGGCCGCTTGAGGTGTTCGAACACCGCGTGACAGGTGTTGAAGGTGCCGAGCAGATCAATGTCGATTACGGCCTTGAACCCGTTGGCCGACATCCCGAGCGCGGGCGCGGGGAAATTTCCCGCCGCGCCGCAAACCACGAGATCGATCTCCCCGCTCGCGGTGCGTGCGGTCTTGATCGCCGCGGCAAGCGCGTCATAATCCCGCACGTCGCACGGATAACCCGCTGCCCTGCCGCCGGCTTTGCGGATCTCGTTGGCGGCGGCGTCAAGTTTTTCCTTGGTACGTCCAATCAGCGAGACTGTCGCCCCGCTCCCCGCGTACCGCCTGGCGATCGCGAGATTGATCCCGCTGCCGCCGCCAGTGATGAGAGCGTGCTTGCCAGCCAGCAGATTCGGCGCAAAGGCGTCGGCCATGTTCACTCCACCACTGTGATGTCGGTTATTTGACGAACCGCAAACCTAGCGTTGACATTCGGAGCGTGAAAGTGGCGGTAGGTTGCGGCCCTGAAGAAGTCAACACACGCGAACACGGAGGCTTTATGCACAGACTAGTCAGTGGTCTGACGATGCTTGCACTCACCGTCGCTTGCGCGACGGCCAACACCAGCGGTGGAGGCAGCACAGGCACAGCGACCGAAGCGTCACTGATGCAGGCGGACCGGGACTTTGCAGTGGCGACCCATGCGCGCGGTATCGACGGATGGATGTCCTTCTACGCGCCCGACGCGATTCGCATTCGGTACCGCGGCAACATGGTGCGCGGTCACGAAGCGATCAGGCAATTCGACATGCCCAACATCTCCGACACCGCCAGCACCCTCAATTGGGAGCCCACCGAAGCGTACGTCTACAGCGATGGAAAAATCGGCTCGACGACCGGTCGCTATTGGGTGACGAGCAGACGCGCCATGGATGCGGGCAAGGAGCTCGGTCGCGGCAGGTACGTCACGATGTGGCGACGCGATGGTGGTCGCTGGCTCGCGATCATGGACACCGGATATCCAGAGCCCGCGAATCAATGAAACGAAAAGAAAAACCCCGTACCTTTTTAGGGGTACGGGGCTGGCTACTGGTGGCCCACCCGTCCTACAAGCTCAACCAGTAGCTCCATCCCTGCAGCCGGAGTTCGTTCCGGTCTCTGCTTCTTAGACTCACCCTACGGGAAAAGGGTTTAAAAGATTCTGGGTTTTTTTACTGATTTTCGGTTTTTTTTAAAGGGCCGCCTGGCTTTTGGGTTGAGGCTGGCGAATAGTTGACCCCTTTAGGCCGCGGCTAACTAGTCCGGCGCTTCCGGGTCGTCGCAAGGGCCAGATCCGCCGTCGACTCGAAAAGCTGGCTCACTGCAGCTGCCGACAACGCCGCCAAAGTGTCCTGCCGCAGCGTCAACATCGTCGATCCGCCGGCTGTCTCCTCGGAAAGAAGTCCCGCCGCTCGCAGGGTCTGGACGTGATGTGTTATGGTCGGCTTCGAGACCTTGAGACTGCGCGCCAACTCCGCGGACGTCGTGGGTTTGCGCGCGAGAATCGACGCGATCGCATAGCGCGTGGTATCGCCGAGCGCGCGAAAGACGGCCTCAGCGTCGACCCGCACAGCAGGAGCCGACTGCGCATTCGTCTTCGGCTTTTCCCGATCGACCAGATTCGCGATGCGCACCCGCACGAAGGCCGGGAGGTACACCGCGAACGTTCCGTTCTTCGTTTCGTACTTCGCCCACCACTTGCGCGTATTGAACGCCGACGGCACGACGTAACAGCGATCGATCCGGCTGTACCGGATCGGCGAACCCGCTCTCGGCCTTATCTCCCGAGCGACATCGTCGAACGCGATCGGAAGATCCAGCTCACCCAACACTGCTTCCGGCTTCGATTCAGCGCCCACCTTCCGCACCGACACCACCTCGGCGCGTAGCTGCGGCTCGATCGACGTCCAGTCTTCCCCAAAGCCGTTCTCCCAGAAAAGCCGGAGCGCCGACACAAGATCGTTTCGATACTCCTCTGGCTCATTCAGCAGATACGCGATCGTCTTTACCGCTGCGGACTCGGCGCTGTACGGGCGGAGCCCGAAGTGCCCGGCCAGCTCGGTGCCGTGCAGATCTTCGTCGCCCAGTACCTGCTTTAGGCTGCGACGCGCCGAAACCAGCGCCTCGACGGTCGCGCCGTCGTGGAAGATCCCTGAAAGCACGTCGCGCTGCAGATCGGCCGGTGGAATCCGCTCCAGGAACTTGACGATTTCATCGAACGAGATTTCGCCGGGCACTCGCTGCAACGCATCCGCCAGCAGCGGCCAGAAAATGGGCAGGGGCGCCAGCCGCTGGCCGATGCGATCCAGATCCCGCGACAACCTTTGGCGCGCCGCTTCTTTCCATTCGCCGAGTGGCGAGCTCGCGTCGGCGGTCAGGGTGTACAGCGCATAAAAAATGTCGAAGCGCGGGGTCACCACCGCTTCGACGATAAGAGAGTCTCGCGCAGCCATGTTAGGCACCAAGCTAACCAATTAGAACGGCGACCGAGCCCTCCTCACCGCGAAAATGCCGTTGGTCATGTCGATTCGCACGATACCGCTGTTCCAGACGTCGCCGCCAAGCACGCCGTCGAGCGAAGCGAGGACCTGATAGACTGGAGCCCGCACCACCGCTCCCCGGAAAAGGATCGGAAAATTTCCGACCAGAACCCTCAGGTCGGGCAGTACCGGAGCGCGCAACGAGATCTCGCCGCCGAGCCCGCCAACCCGTCGGCTCTCGGTGCGCGCCGGCGAGAGCTGCAGCTTGTCGAGCAGTGTCTCGGTGACGAAGGTCACCTGCGCGCCGGTATCGAGCCCGAAATGAAGGGGAATGCCGTCGGTGCTCATCAGCTTCACCACCGGCAGGCCGACCCAGAACATGTTCCGCTCGATGTCGTGACGGGCTGTGGTGGGATTGCGCAGCCGGATGGTCGCTTCTCCGTAATCCATCTCCAGGTCCAGCTGCCTGATGATGTCGAAGCCGATAATGCCGTCGATCTTCACCGGCGCGGCGCGATCGATTGGCCGCGGCTCCCGCATTTGCATCATCGTCTGATCGACGATCATCGTCGGCGCGTTCTGCACCACGAGCTGGCCGATCTGGAGGCGTGGTACCACCGCCGGGCTCGCCTTCACCCGGCCGGTGCTGGTGACGATTTCGAGAGTGTCGGGGACGAGTGGCTGGATTCCCAGATCCTGCGCGACGTCCGATGCCAGCATCGTCAGGCTCGAGCCGGTGTCCAGCCAGAAGTTGTATTCCTTGCCGGCAATGGTAACCGGCACCAACGGCGTTCCCACCGCCGACATCGACATCGTCAGCCGAGTGACCGGCGAGCGAAAAGTGAAAGTCTTCGGCGGCAGGTTCTTGAACGCGTCGGCCCACAGCTCGATGTTCGCGCGGTCGGAGCGATCGATGTAGACCGGAGTCGGCTCGCTTCTCAGTGCAGCGAGGTCGGCCCATTTCTCCTGGTACTGAAGCGTCGCGGTGTAAATCACCCGCGATCCGGTCTTGATTATCGTGTCGGTGGCGGCGGACCGAAGCTTTCCAAACCGCTCCTCGGCCTTCTCCATCTCGCCGTTCATCAGGTTGCCGAGGGCTTCCGCAAATTCCTTTTCTGATTCGGTGCGAGCGGTGGCGACCGCGTCGGCCGGATGAAGCTCGGCGAGAGCCTCCCAATAGCCGATGTGGCGCCGGGCATGAAGCGCGCTGGAGCTGTGCGCACACCCCGTCAGCACGATCGCCACGACCGCCAGCGCACAGGTTGGCGCGCCGGGTGCGTAGCTCTTCAATCCTCGATTCATACTCTCAGCCACAAGCTAGGATGCTGCACAGCGATATTCCACAACTGTCTTCTGCGCCTGTCCTTCTGGGCATCGCCGGGTGGAATATTCGGCGGGAACACGCGCACCGGTTCGCTGCGGATGGAACGCATCTCCAGCGCTACGCATCCCTGTTCAATGCGGTGGAGATCAATTCCTGTTTCTACCGCCCGCACCGCTTTTCGACTTACGAGCGCTGGGCGGCTTCAGTTCCCGACTCCTTCCGGTTTGCCGTAAAGCTTCCCAAGACAATCACCCACGCCGCGCGGCTGGTCGGAGCGACGGCGGACCTCGACCGCTTTCTCGACGAGACTTCGGGACTGGGCGTCAAGCGGGGCCCGGTACTGGTGCAGCTGCCACCGAGCTTCGCGTTCGATTCACAGCTGGCGGGTGATTTCTTCGCGTTGGTCAGGGAACGCTTTCAGGGCGACGTCGTCTTCGAGCCACGGCACGAGACGTGGTTCGGGGCGGAGGCCGATTCGATTCTGCGCGAATACAGAGTCGCGCGCGTGGCAGCCGACCCGGCGCGCGTTCCCGCGGCCGCGGAGCCCGGCGGATGCTCCGACATCGTTTACTACCGGCTGCACGGGTCGCCCCGCGTCTACTACTCGGCGTACCCGCCCGAAGTGCTCCAGCAGGTGGCAAACCGACTCGAAGACAGCGCAGTGTCAGGTGCGCGAACGTGGTGCATCTTCGACAACACCGCGCTTGGCGCGGCTACGGGGGATGCACTCAAGGTGAAGTCCCTGCTCCTCGAGAAGCGCGGAATTTTCTGTTGACAGCGCGGACGTCGACCGGCAAAATGTGTCCGCTTCAAATCAAGAACTGTCATCGGAGGATTTCGTTTCATGTCGAAAGCGACGACCGTAATCGGTCTCATCGCGGTTGTAGCAGTTGTAGCAATCTCAGCCAGGACTTACGCCAGCTCGCACTCCACGACCACCAGCGCGGCTTCCGCACCGACCGCTGCCAATGTCGTTCATGTCATCGGTGAGGACTTCAAGTTCGAGGCTCCCGACGTCATTCCCGCGGGACTTACAGAGTTCAGGTTCCTGAACAAGGGGCCCGCGCTGCACCACATGGAAGTACTCAAGCTCACCGACGGTAAGACAGTAGATGATCTGCGCGCCGCTCTCGCCAATCCAGGCCCACCGCCGACATGGGTGAAGGAGATGGGCGGGCCAAACGCGCCGGTGCCCGGTCTCGAGGCAAACGCGACGATGAATCTCGAGCCCGGTAATTACGCGCTCATCTGCTTCGTAGATATCGACGGACCACCGCATTTCACCAAGGGAATGGTGCGCGCGATCAAGGTCGAGCCGGCAAAAGCGCCCACCGCGACGAGCGTGAAGGCGGATACCAAGCTCGATCTGTTCGATTACAACTTCAAGCTGTCCGCCCCGATCGCTGCGGGCACTCGCACCATCGAAGTCCATAATGCGGGCCCACAGCCCCACGAGATCGAGCTCGTTCAGCTCGCTCCCGGAGTCACTCCAGCGGATTTCATGAAGTGGATGGGCAAGATGGAAGGACCCCCGCCGGGTAAGGCGTTGGGCGGCGTGGCCGGGATGGAAGCAGGCCTCACCCAGTATTTCACGGCGGATTTTGCGCCGGGCAACTACCTCTTTCTCTGCTTCCTGCCCGACGCAAAGGACGGCAAGCCCCACTTCGCGCACGGCATGATGCAGGAAATCACTGTGAAGTAGCTGCGAGACCTACCAGCGCCGGCGCGCTCTCGTTGCCGGTGCGGTCGATTGCCGAAACCGCCAGCTCGTCCGCCGTGACGCCGCTGGCGGTTTTTTGCAGCGTGTAGAAGCGCTGCAAACCCGGAACGACATCGGTGGTCCAATCCGATCCAGCCCGCGTCCTCACCAACCAAAGCCACGGCGCTTCCGAACCCTGCGGCTGGAGCGAGATGCTCACCGCGCCGGTAGCTGCATCACGTCCCACGCGTACGAGCGGAGTTGCGGGTGGAATGCTGTCCAGCCACGGCGATGCCGGCACCAGTGCTTCGCTGGCGTACGGACCGGCGACAAGCTTCTCAGGCAGATTCTCATGGCCGAACATGAATGATCGCATGCTGAAGAAGACGTTGCCCGTCGCACCGCGCTGCGCCCTCGTCGCCGCAATCTGATCGAGAATCTCCTGCGCCGGCCATCCCGTCGAGGAGCCGTCGACTTTGTCGAGATAATTGCCCGGCCAGATGTTGCGGCCCTTTGCGTTCTGTTCCACCCACCATTGCAACAGCACGGGGTAGCTCAGGTCGGGGCGGTCGATCGGCCAGTAAAGCTGCGGCGTGAAATAGTCTCCCCAGCCGTTGAGCACCCATTTTCTCGAATCGCCGTAAAGCTCCGCGTACGAATCGAACTTGCCGGCCGTGATCGGCGGATATCCCGGCCGCCATACCCCGAACGGACTGATGCCGAACTTGACCCACGGCTTCTCGGCCTTGATCCGTACGTAAACCGATTGGATCAGACTGTCAACGTTCGCTCTGCGCCAGTCGTCTCGGGACAGTTTTCCACCCGAGCGCACGTACTTGCGCCAGCTTGTGGCGTCGGGGAAATCCATCACCCGCCCACGCCGATCCTTCTCCTTGTAAGGATAGAAGTAGTCATCGATGTGAACTCCGTCGATGTCGTATCGCCGCACGACGTCGAGGATGACCTGCAGCGTTCGCTCTCTCACCTCGGGCTCGCCCGGATCCATCCACAGCATGTCGCCGTATCGCTTCACCAGCTCCGGATTGGTGACGCTGATGTGATTTGCGGAAGGCCGCGACCGAGCCGACGGGTGGCGCGCGCGATACGGATTGAACCACGCGTGCAGCTCTAGTCCGCGCCGATGTGCCTCATTCACCGCGAACTCCAGCGGATCATACCACGGACTCGGCGCCTTGCCCATTTGCCCTGTGAGGTACTCTGACCACGGCTCGTAAGGCGATGCATAGAGCGCATCCGCTGCCGGTCGGACCTGGAAAATCACCGCGTTGAGATGCAGCGCCGTGGCGCGATCCAGGATGCCAATCAGCTCGTCCTTCTGCTCCTGCGTCGACAGCCCGCGCTCCGACGGCCAGTCGATATTTCCAACCGTCGCGATCCACACTCCCCTGAATTCGCGCTGCGCCGGCGGTGGCTGCGTAAGATTTTGCGCGGTGCTCACTTGCGATTGACCGCAGGCAGTGTCAAAACCGCTGAGCACGAAAAGTGTAAGGACGAGTCCGGACAGATGGCTTTTTGTCATAGGCAGACAATGTAAATCACATGCCTCCGAAACGGTTCCTCGTCGCTGCGTTGGTCATCCTTTTCGCGTGCAAGCCGCCGACGCCCGCCGAGCAGCTGGAGTCCGCGCTGTCGTGGGTGGCGACGGCACGAATGGCCGGCGACGCCTGGCTCCGGCACACTACGCCGGACAAATACACCCGTGAGACCCTCGAGCTCTCCCAGCAGACGCTCCTTCAGCTCGGCACCCAGTTGCTGAAATCGCCGGTGCCCGGGGTCGATAGCGCTGCGCTGGACAGCGTGTTCACGCGCAGTCGCGGCCACATCGCCCAGATGGCGGCGCTCGTTACCGCCAAAAACTCTCCCGGGTTCCGGCAACAGCTGGATTCGCTGATCTCCGAGGAAACTCTGGTCAAGCAGTTCGCGGACAGCGCGGAGTCGAAGCAGTGAAAAAGATTCTGCAGCTCGCACTCGGCATCATCACCAGTGTAGGCGGCTTTCTCGAGATCGGCTCGGTCACTACGGCCGCCCAGGCCGGTGCGTCGTACGGCTACAAGCTGCTATGGGCGATTCTGCTCGGCACGATCTGCCTAATTTTTCTCGTCGAGATGTCCGGCCGCCTGTCGGCGGTGAGCAAGCACACCATCGTCGATGCCACGCGCGAACGATTCGGATTTCCGTTCTTCTCGATTGTAATGCTCGGCATCGTCGTCGTCGCCTTCCTGGTTCTTGTCGCCGAGCTCGGCGGGATCGGCCTGTCGCTTCAGATCCTGAGCGGGATCGGTTTCCGGTGGTGGGCGTTGCCGGTCTCGATCGCAGTCTGGCTGCTGATGTGGAAAGGCACTTTCGGGCTCATCGAAAACGGTGCGTCGCTGCTGGGCCTCGTGACGATCTCGTTCGTCGTCGCCGCGTTCAAGATGCATCCCGACTGGGGAGGCGTTGCGCATGGACTGCTGCCGACGATGCCGGGTGAGCAGAAGGCAAAATACGGATTCGTCGCGGTGAGCATCCTCGGGGCGTCAATCTCGCCCTATCTCATGTACTTCTATTCGTCGGGCGCGATCGAAGACAAATGGGATGAGAGCTACATCCCGATGAACCGAATCATCGCCGGCTTCGGCATGACGTTTGGTGGCTTTCTCTCCATGGCGGTGCTCGTCGCTGCCGCGCTCTCGCTGCAACCGCGCGGAATTGACGTCGAGAAGTTCGAACAGGCGGCATTGCTGATGACTCCCGCACTCACCCGCTGGGGATTCTACCTGTTTGCGTTTTCGATGCTCTTCGCCTGCCTCGGCGCGGCGCTCGAGATCTCGCTCGCCATCGCGTACTTCTTCGCGCAGGGCCTGGGCTGGAGCTGGAGCGAGGATCTCGAGCCTTCGCGTGATTCGAGGTTCGCGTTCACCTACACCATCATCATCCTGCTCGGCGCCATTCCACTGCTGCTCGGCATCGACCCGATCAAGGTTACGGTGATGTCTATGGCCCTGACGTCGGCGACACTGCCACTTGCAATCGTGCCATTCCTCTTTCTCATGAACGATCCGATCTACCTCGGCAAGCACCGCAACGGCTGGGTGAGTAACTCAGTGGTCGCAATCGTGATCCTGATTTCTTTCGTGCTCGCGATCATCTCGATTCCACTGGAGATCATAGGAGGGTGATGTGAAGCTCGTCCGCGATGTCCTCGACAAGAAGCTGACCGACCGGGAGAACTGCGAGATGGGGCGCGTCAGCGGACTGGTGATGCACGTCGGAGAGCGGAGCCAGCCGCGGATCACCCACATCCTGGTCGGCGGAAATACGCTGTGGATGCGCATCCATCCCTGGATTGCCGCTCTCGCCAAGACACTCGCAAAAATGTGGGGGCCCAAGCGCGACGACCCGGTGCGCATCCCGTGGTCGCGGGTTAAAACCGTCGGCAAGGATGTCAAGCTCGACGTCGAAGCACGCGACACCGGCGCGCTTGACTGGGAGATCTGGATTGCGAAGCACGTCATCGAGCGCATTCCGGGCGGCGGCAAGGAGGAGGAAGAGTGATCGAGATCAACGCCGAGCTTCTCATCGGACGAAAGGTCTGCGACACCAATGGCGAAAAAGTCGGTCGCATCGAGGAGTTCCGGGTCACCAATGAGGAGAAAGCCTGCCTGGTCGAGGGATACCTCGTCGGCACCTCAGCGCTGATCGACAG
This sequence comes from Gemmatimonadaceae bacterium, assembly GCA_035249045.1. GTDB lineage: Bacteria > Gemmatimonadota > Gemmatimonadetes > Gemmatimonadales > Gemmatimonadaceae > UBA4720. The sequence goes on from DATFGW010000084.1 coordinate 25,975, forward strand.
ACTCTCGGCGTGGACGCTCATCAGGCCGATCCACAAGGCGCTGCGCGGCCGGATGTACTCGGTGTACGAGGTGCCATGGGAGCAAATGGATCTCAGCGATCCCGAACACCCCAAACTGCGCATTCCAAAGAGCGAGCTGCGGCACAGTAAGTGAAGCTTTCGCTCTTATGAGCATCGCCACAGTCAATCCGGCCACCGGAGAAACACTCAAGACCTTCGAGCCGTACCCTCCGAGTCGCATCAACGAGACGCTCGATCGCGCTGCCGCAGCCTTCGTCAAGCACCGGCGCACATCGTTCGCGGATCGCTCGCGGTGGCTCCTCAACGCCGCGGAGCTGCTAGAGGCAGAATGCCGTCGGCTCGGTCAGCTGATGACACTCGAGATGGGCAAGCCGATCAAGGCTGCGGTCGCGGAAGCCGAGAAATGCGCAACGGCTTGCCGCTACTACGCCGAGAACGGCGAGCGATTCCTCTCCGACCAGCCAGTCGAGATGGAGGGCGGAAAGAGCTGGGTCGCGTTCCAGCCGCTTGGCGTCGTGCTCGCCATCATGCCCTGGAATTTTCCGTTCTGGCAGGTGTTTCGATTTGCCGCGCCGGCGTTGATGGCAGGGAATGTCGGCATCCTCAAGCACGCTTCGAATGTCCCGCAGTGCGCGCTCGCAATCGAGGACGTGTTGCGGCGCGCCGGTTTCACCCAGGACGCATTCCAGACTTTGCTCGTCGGAACCGACGCGGTGGAAGGAATCATCGCCGATCCGCGCGTCGCAGCGGTTACACTGACTGGCAGTGAAGGAGCCGGCCGCGCCGTCGCAAGTAACGCCGGCCGCAATCTCAAGAAGTCAGTCGTGGAGCTCGGTGGGAGCGATCCATTCATCGTGATGCCCAGCGCTGATCTCGAGGCTGCTCTCTCGACCGCGGTGACCGCGCGGATGATCAACAACGGCCAGTCGTGCATCGCCGCGAAACGATTCATCGTTCATCAAAGCATTTACGACGATTTCGTCAAGCGATTCGTGGACCGAGTTGGCCAGGTGCGAGTCGGTGATCCGATGGATGAAGCCACCGAGCTCGGCCCGCTGGCAACAGGTGCGATTCGCGACGATCTCGACGCGCAGGTACAGAAATCGGTGGCCGGCGGCGCGCGTCTTCTGACTGGAGGGAAAAAACTCGATCGCGCGGGCTTCTACTATGCTCCGACAGTTCTCGCCGAGATCCCCGCCGATGCGCCTGCGGCGCGTGACGAGCTGTTCGGTCCGGTCGCCTCGGTTTTCAAGGCGAAGGATCTCGTCGAAGCGATCCGCATTGCCAACGGCACCAGCTTCGGACTCGGCGCTTCAGCATGGACCCGCGACGACGCCGAGCGCGACCGCTTCGTAGCGGACATCGAGTCGGGCCTACTTTTCATCAACGGCATGGTCGTGTCCGACGCGCGGCTGCCTTTCGGCGGTGTGAAGAATTCCGGCTTCGGTCGCGAGCTGGGCGAATTCGGTATCCACGAGTTCGTCAACATCAAGAGCGTCCGCGTTATCTCCAGCCAGCAGCAGAAGAAGTCAGCGACGGAATAACCTCGCCGTCAGAGCTCCATGACGAGTCGGATATCCGCATCCAGCTCGGCTGATGCCCGCCGGCGCGTCAGCCATGACACCACAAAGAAGACCAGGAATGACGCCACCATTGCGACCGCCGAAGCCGTCACACCCGCCGGGAACGTGAAGACCTTGAAGTAGGCAGCGGTCTCGAGCGCGAGGGTGACAACAAGTCCCGTCGCGATCGACGCCATCGCGCCGCTGCGCGTCGCGCCTTGCCAGTTCAGTCCGACGGCCAGTGCTGGCACGAGCGTCGACGCGAACAATCCCCAGCCAAAAATTCCGAGGAACGCGACCATTGCACCCGACTGCTGGGCCGTGAGTGCAGCTGCGATTGCAATGAAAACCGTGACTGCTCTGCCCCAACGCAGCTCGTTGGTCACGCGGCGTCCGAACGCGATCGGCAAATCGTGAGTGACTATCGCCGCGCCGATGTTGATGAAGGAGTTCGCTGCACTCATCGTCGCTGCTGCGACGCCAGAGAAGACGAGAGCCGCGAGAACGATCGGCGTCACGTTGAGCAGAAGCGCGGGCGTCGCTTGATCGGGGCTCGTGAGCGGCGCCAGGCGGCCGTCGAGCACGAACGCCTTCACCCCGACGCCGACGCCGAAATACAGCAACAATACAAGGACCAGTCCTACCGTTTTGAGCAGCGGATACCATTTGAGCTGGAGTGGATCCCGGAGCATGTAGTACTTGTGCACGGCCTGCGGCTGCCCGAGCGAGCCCATCGAGAAGATGAAAAAGAACGACAGCGCCGCCAGCGGCGTGATTTTACCCCACGGCCCGAGCAGCGCTGGATCGTGCGAGAGAATCGTGCGCGAGATGTCGCCAAGCCCGCCACCAAACTGGAGCACGAATAGAAAGACCAGCACCGATGCGGCGGCCATCAACGTGCCTTGAAAAACATCGTTGTAGATGCCGGCGAGAATTCCACCCGACGCCGAGTATGCGAGAGTGACTCCCATCCCGATCCAGATCCCCCAGCCGAGTCCGACGTCGAAGATGGCGTTTATCACAACGCCCATCGCGAGCGCGTTGGTAGCCATGTAGCCGACGATTCCCACCAGGATCGCGACCGCCGACAACCCCTGCGCCGCTCTCGAGCGATACCGCGCGCCGATCGCGTCAGGGATGGTGATCAGAGAGCGCGCTTCTCCCAGTAGCCGCATTCGTTTTGCCAGCACCCACGCGCCCATGACGTTGGTGACCGCCGCAGGCAGGACGATGTACATCGCGCCGAGGCCGACTGCATAGATGAAACCAGGGCCCCCGATGAACGCGAAGCCGGATACAGAGACCGAGACCGAAGCAACCGTCAGCGCGATCAGCCCTATGCCCTTGCCTGCAACGAAGAAATCGCTCGCCGTTCGGGTACGGCGCGCCGCCCAGATGCTGATGCCGACGATGACAGCGAAGTAGAGAATGCCGACGGTCACGACCGCCGGCCTCGCGGCATTCGGCAGCGAGACCTGGAGCATTGCCGCGATCGGCGCAGCAACCCTCATCGATCGGTCTCGTCGTCCGGGCTTCGGTGGCGCTGCTCTGTCTCTTTACGAATGCGCTCGCGTGCAACAGCGCGGACCTGCTCGACGTCTTCCGCGCTCAGCGTCTGACTCTCGAAGGTCACCGCGTATGCGATCGGCAGCACAATGATGGGAAGCAGCCCCACCCCGTAGATCACGATCGCCGCCCGCGCAGGCAGGCCCAGCCAGAGCTTGCTGAGCGGTCCTTCCGTGCCGGGCAGGGCCAGAGCCGCACCGAATCCAATCGCCAGAGTGGCAACGACGAACAGGAACGGCAGCTTCAGCCGACCGATACCGCGCCGTCCGCGCGTCGCACCGAGGATCATGATCGCGCCGAGAGCTACGGGGATCCCGATTGCCAGCAGCCACGCCGCCCACGTCGGTGTGCCCGCGTGTCGAAACGCAGCGGCGTACCCGACGGCGATGGCGAGCACCGAGATGAAGAGCGCCTGAAGCGACAATCGCCGGGTCAGGTCGGAGCGGATCTCCGCGTTCCCCGGCTCGATCTCGTTCGTCACAGCAGTGCCAGCAGCGCGAATGTCGCCAGCCAATGCTCGCCCATGTAATCACCGGTGACGTGAGGCAGACTTGTGGCCAGGTGGACAGCAGCGGCCTCGAGTGCGACGGAATGTCGCCGATCATCTGGCGGCCACGTAGTCGCCAGCGATCGCCAGCACCACGCGCGACTCAGGTTCAGCCCATCGAGGTGGGCGATTTTTCCGTCGCTTCGATCGCTCACCGTCGCCGGCATGAACAACGTCGCGGGTTGACACCGTTCGAGCCGCGGCAAAAATGCATCGAGCCAGCCCGCGAACTCGCCCCCTCCCAGCACGCGCTGCATGCATACCGCTTCGATCAGTGCGGACGACAGGAAGTCATCGCCGCCCGGCTCCCACGCCTGGCAATCACGATCGCCCAAAAACCACTCCCGCGCCCTGGTGCCCAGCGCCGAGCGGAGTTTCTTGTGACCCGCGACGTCGGCGTACTCGAGTGCAAGGGTAATCGCAAAGGCACTGTTGAAGTGCGTCCCCACCCGCGTCGGGTACGTCGCCTTGGGTAGAAACTCGAGAAATCTGTCGGCGAAGATTTCGGCTAATGGCGACAGTGCTGTGCTCCATCGCTGTGCGCGCTTCGTCTCGTGTCGCGCCAGCTCCGCGGCGAGCATCAACAGCCATGCCCATCCATACGGCCGCTCGAAGGTTCGCGCTGAAGGGCGCGAAAGGTATTTGACCTCGCCCCTCACCTTCGCCGCTGTGAGATGCTCGTCGAACAATGCGGCGATCCGTTTCGCCTCCCGGATCTGCGGAGCGATTCGCAGCAGCGTCGCGAGCAGCCAGTAGCCATGCACGCAGGAGTGCCAGTCAAAGCTGCCGTAGAAAACCGGATGCAGCTCGCGCGGGGTCTTCAGGTCGCCGCGACGGGCCAGCACGTGATCCAGCTTGTTCGGAAACTCGCGCGTCACGTGGGACAGAGCCACACGCGCGAAAGCACCGGCCGAAACAGCGGCATCGAGCCCGATTGTGCCGGAGCTCAACGACGGAAGACGAGGAAATTCATCAGCAGAACATTAGCGGCGAGGAGGAGCACTGCTGTCGGTATCTGCACCTTTATCACCGCGTTCTCATCAGGCAGCTCGAGCAAAGCGGTGGGCACGATGTTGAAGTTCGCCGCCATTGGTGTCATCAACGTTCCGCAAAACCCGGACAGCATTCCGATCGCCGCCATGATGGTCGGGTCGCCGCCGAATTTCTGCACGATTAACGGCAGACCGATTCCAGCCGTCATCACTGGAAAGGCCGCAAAAGCATTCCCCATGATCATCGTGAACAACGCCATGCCAACCGCATAAGTGGTAACCACCGCCGCGGGATGATCGAGCGGAATCCAGCGCTGCGCCAGACCGGAGATCACGTTCCCCACCCCGGCGACGGCGAACAACGCCCCCAGCGCGGCGAGCATCTGCGGCAGCACCGCCGCCCACCCCACGGCGTCCAGTAGCCGGCGTGCTTCGGTTATCGGTGCCGACGCGGGCGGACGCAGCATCGCCATGCCGATCGCCAACGCAACCAGTGTCGCGATCGCCAGCGAGATCACCGTCACCTGCTTCACATCGACCAGCGGCATTCCCCCGATGCTCACTCTCTTGAACACGATCGTCCCGAATACCGTTACGATCGGAATTGCCAGAGCGGGAATGAAAAGCTTGTTACCCCAACGCTCCGCGCTGGCTTCACGCGCTTCCCTGGTGCTGCTCTCGCGGCCGCTCTGGCCGAGGCCACGAATGCTCGCTACCAACACCATTCCGATGACGAGAAAGCCGTTCACGACATCGGGCAAATAGCTCCCCACGAGGAACGTGATCGCGTAAATGCCCCAGAAGGCGGTGTTGTTGAAGCGGCGGCGATTGCTGCGATCCCGCCAATTCACGATCGCGACGCCAGCCATCATCAGACCGCTCAGCCAGTAGATGTGCTCGAGTGTGATCAACCGCTGTCTCGCTCAGAGGTTGCTTCACGGCGGAGCCGCCGCTCCATCAGCAGCAGCCTCGTGCAGTGAATGATCATCGCCGAAATCGCGGTTGGAATCGCCCATATCGCCAGTTGTGCCGGCTCGACATGGATTCCGTTCTGGTCCAGAAAGCCCTTGATCAACAGGATCGAGCCGATCGCGATGAAGATGTCTTCCCCGAAAAACAGCGCGACGTTGTCGACCGCGGCTGCGTTGGCGCGAATCCACAGGCGCACCTTCTCCGAAAGCTCACCGTATTTGTTTTCCGCCGCGCCTTCCGCCATCGGTGCAATCAATGGCCGCACCATCTGCGCGTGCCCGCCCAGGGAGGTCAGACCGAGCGCGGCAGTGATCTGCCGCACGACGAAATAAATGAGAAGAACCCGCGATGTCGTTGCAGCGCGAAACCCGGAGACGACCGTTCGCGCGCGTTCCTTGAGACCGGCGTGCTCCAGGAGTCCGATCACCGGCAGCACCAGCCACACGATTGCGACGTAGCGGCTGGTGATGAACGCTTTTCCGAACGCGGCTACGACTGCCAGGGGGCCGAGCCCACTCGCGATTCCGGTCGCCAGACCCGCGACGGTCACCACCAGCAGCGGATTGATCCGTAGAACGAAGCCGATTACGACAACGGCGACGCCAATCAGCGTGAGCACCGATCAAAACTGCGCCGTCCACAGCCCACCAAACAAGTGCGGGCGACATCGCTGTCGCCCGCTCTTGTGCATCACCGGCACTACAGTCGGGAGGCTACCGCCCGATCCAGTAGTTCACCTTCACCTGAAAAACGTTCGTCGGACGATCGCGGAAGATGGCGGTCTTTTGCGCGCCGAGGTCGAAGTGCCCGTTCGGGTCGAAGCCGGTGCGACTCTGGGTCCACACGAAGAACACCGTCGAGCCAGGCCGATACTCCCACCGCACCACGGCGTTGCCGATCAGAGAGCGAAAGGTGAAATCGGGATCTCCGAACGAGAACGAGGCAGCGGGTCCGCCGCCGTCGGGATCGACGGTATACTGCGCACCCGTGCTCGCCGTTGCCGGCGTACGTGTGATCGTGCCGATGTCCTGGCCATAAATGACTTTCTTGTACGTCCGCGGCGCCGCGAACTCGCGGAACGAAGAATACGCTCCACTCGCGATGAACGGCTGCGCGAAGAGCTGAAGCGTCAGATTGGGGTTGAAGGTCCAGTTGACCCGGGTATCCAGAGATAGCGTCCGGCTCTTGAGGAACCCGAACACATACCGCGTCCCATAGAAGCTCGTCGCCGTCGGATCTTCCACCGCCGTCACGTACTGTGCGGCGTCCTCGTCGGCAACGAAGCTCGGCGACAGACTGATGAAGACGTTCGCCGCCGGCTTGAGTCCGACGCCTGGCTGGATGATCAGAGTGTGCGTATTCGAGTTCACGCCGCGGCCGACCTGTGTCGAGAGATCGAAGACCGCCCGGCGACGAGCGTCGGTCGAGATCTCCAGCATCCCGAACTTGTAGCCGGTGCGCATGACCACCGGACCGCCGCGCGTCAGCCTGTCGTCGAGAACCGTCGGATGGTAGATCGCGAAGCTTCTGATCTTCCAGTAGTTGAGGAACATGTTCTCGTAATACACCTGCATCTGCGCATCAGTCTTGTCACCATCGTAGTTGAACTGCTGCTGGCCGCCGAAAAGCCATGCGATCTCGCGATACCATTTGCCCGGCGTCACCCACTGGCTGCCGATGTTCGCGTTCATCCACTTGTAATCCGAGCGGTCGAGGAAGGAAAGATCGTTCGTCTCGAAACCGGGACTGCGCCAATTCTGCGCGGCTTCCCAGAGCCAGAAGCCGTTGTCTTTTGCCACACGGGTGTAGAAACCGTAACCGCGGAGTGAGTTCGCTGTTGGATCGTAGCGGGTGTCGAACAACCCGTCAGTGGTGACGCGCCGATCCGGTCGCTGATAGTAGTGCGCGCTCGACTCCTCCGTCTGCGCGATCGCTGCCGTCGAGCCGGCGACATTGGAACCGACTATCGATCCCATCCACGAGTAGTTCCGTTGCGCCCAGCGGTGATTCCAGTCGATACCCGCCGCTTCTGCGTGGCTGCGCAGGCGGTCGCTGACGATGGTATCGTCGAGATTGCGCAGAACGGATGTGAACACCCCGCCGATCGTAGTAGCGCCCTGATTGAGATCCTTTTTTGCCCGGCCCACGAAATAATTCGTCAGCGGTTCGACCTGCTGCTTGATCTCGTTCGGTGACGAACCGGCGACGTAGCGCGCCGTCTCACTGCCCGTCAGCGCGTTCAGGAGCCCGATGGTGTAACCGCCCGCCGTCCGGCCGGTGATCTTCGCCGCGCCAAGTATCGTGGTGTTGTCGGGAGTGTCGGCGAAATCCGCGATGCCGCTGACGAAGCCGTTGAGCTGCGGCGGCCGCCCGATTCGCCTCGAGTAAAACACGTCCAGGCTCGATGTGTTGCTGCAGAAGTAGCAGTTCATGCCGCCGAAGTCGAACGCGCTGCTGCCCGCGACGAAGAACGGTCGCTTCTCCTGATAGTACGTCTCGTACGCCGAGAGATTGATGCTCGCCGGATCCACCTCGACTTGACCGAAATCGGGGTTGATGGTGGCGTCCAGGGCAAGACTCGACGTCAGCAGGTATTTCATGTCCGCGCCGGCGCTCACGCGACCATAAGTGTTGTTGTGATATGGATCGCCGGGCGGCGCGTACTTGAATTGCTCGCGCGATTCAACGTAAGGAAGAATCTCGAGCTGGCGCGGCTGCGGCTCGATCCGAAGTCCCGTGAGCGAGCCGTAATACGCCGGTCCGCCAGCCTCACTCATCTTCCTGAACGACCACATGTCCTGCTCGTGCAGCCGGTCGGTGTAGCGCCAAATCTGGAGTCCCCACGTCTGCGTAGTGTCGTGCGAGAAGCGCAGCTGCGAGTAGGGAATCCGCATCTCCGCCGTCCAGCCGAGTGAATCCACGTTCGTCGCGGCTTCCCAGATCGGATCCCACGACGGATCGCCGTTGAACTGATCGCCGCGCACACCGGCTGGATTGACCTCGAACCAGACCTGGTCAACCTTGTTGTGATACGGATCGAGCATGACGATCAGCTTGTCCGTCGTCAGCGAGTTGAACGATCCGTTATTTCCGTTCGAGTCGAGAAGCTGATCGCGTCTCGACACAGGCGCGCGAATGCCACGCTTGCCCAACGAGTCGTACATCCGCGCACCAATGTAGAGAGCGCGCTCATCGAAGAGCACTCTCACTTCGGTCCTCTGGCTCGGTGCAGCTCCTTCCTTCGGCTGCTGTTGATGGAAGTCGGTTATGGGT
>DATFGW010000085.1:0-3185 GCA_035249045.1 Gemmatimonadaceae bacterium
CGCGACCAACCACTACTTCTACGTCTATTTCACGACCCAGACCAACGGCGACATTCGCATCGAGCGCTTCACCGCGACCGCCAACCCGGACATCGCGGATGCGACATCGAGCAAGCTGATCATCACCGCGCCGCATTCGAGCCAGGCCAATCACAACGGCGGCTTGCTTACCTTCGGGCCCGACGGGATGCTCTATGCCGCTCTCGGCGATGGCGGCGGCGCGGGCGATCCGCTCGGCAACGGCCAGAACTTCAACTCGCTGCTCGGCGGGATGATCAGGCTGGACGTGGATCACGGTGATCCTTACGCAGTTCCTGCCGACAACCCCTTCGTTGGGCAGGCTGGCAAGCGCGCCGAGCTATGGGCGAAGGGCCTCAGAAATCCGTGGCGGTATGCGTTCGATCCACCTACCGGGCTCCTTTACATCGCCGACGTGGGTCAGGGCGAACGCGAAGAAGTGGATGTGGTGAACGCCAACAGCGGCGGACTGAACTATGGGTGGAACATCACCGAAGGCACCACTTGCTACAACGCTTCGACCTGCAACAAAACGGGACTCACCGATCCTGTCCTGGACTACACCCACGACGCGGGCGCATGTTCGATTACCGGCGGATACGTATATCGCGGCACCGGTATCGAAGGGCTGCAGGGACACTACCTCTACTCCGACTATTGCGCCGGATTTCTCAAGAGCTTCAGGTATGCAAACGGCGTGGCGGCCGACCAGAAGGATTGGGGTATAACGACCGGACATGTCACGTCGTTCGGAAGGGATATCGATGGCGAACTTTACGTGCTGGCTGACAACACCATTTACAAGATCGTCTCCGGCTAGGCACACTCTGTTCGCCGCACTCGTCGCCGGCTGCCTGGTGTCGCGTTCGCTCGGCGCACAACAGCCGGCGAGCGAATTGAGAGTGCGGCTCAACGCTGTCGATGGCGGGCCGGTTGCCGGTGCATTGGTCGCATTGCTCGATGCGAGAGACAGCGTCGTGGCCGAGGGACTGAGCGCCGAATCCGGAGTCCGGACGTTGCGCGCGGTTCCGGGCACTTATCGCGTCCGGGTCAGGCGCATCGGCTACCTCCCGTTCGTGTCGGGGCCGATTGCCGTTCCTCGAGCGGGTGAGCTTGCATTGAGCGTGGAGAGTCCGCGCGTGGTACTCGAGGGGATCGTCGTCAATTCGAGATCGCAGTGCCGCCGCAAGGATCCGAACGCTGCCGCGCTTGCCACCGTGTGGGATGAGATCGACAAGGCGCTTCGATCCAGTCAGCTCACCCTCAGTGATCTCGCGGGAATGGGAAAGGCGCGCACCTACAGAAAGGAAATCGGAAGCGACGGCGCCGTGATCAGGGCCGACACGACGTTGTTCACCATCGGCAATCGCCGGCCATTCGCCGCCATCGATCCTGCCGTTCTCGCGGAAAAGGGTTACATCCAGGGCGACGAGCAGAACGGCTGGAGCGCCTACGCGCCCGACGAGACGGTGCTGCTCTCAGACCAGTTCGCGGAGACGCACTGCTTCCGGCTGATACGCGAAGCCGAACGGCCCGAGCAGATCGGGGTCGCCTTCGAGCCCGCGCCGCATCGCAAGCTGCCGGACATCGTCGGAGTGTTGTGGGTTGATCAGAAGAGTGCGGAGCTCCGCGAGGTCGTTTTCCATTTCGTGAGCGCGGAGGCGCTGACCCGATTCGACGCCGGTGGCTTCACGCGCTTTCGGCGGGTGCCTTCCGGGGCGTGGATCGTGGACGAGTGGCTGCTCAGCCTGCCGAAAGTCGGGATGACGCAAACGGCGCTGCTCCGGCAGCGCTACTACCAGCTGGGGAGACTGGATACTGGCGGCGGCATCATCGGCCCTCCGTCGCCCCAGGCACCAACCAGGGAGCATCAATGATTCGCAAGCTGAAATCTGGTGAGTACCGGCTCTACTCCAAGAAGAAGGATCGGAAGACCGGCAAGCGGAAAAACCTCGGCACCTTCAAGAGCCTCGCCGCAGCCAAGAAACACGAGCGCGCAGTGCAGTACTTCAAGCGCGGCGGTTAGGCCGAAGCCGCACACGGATTTTACGGGGATAACCCGCGCCCGGTGCTATATTCTGGCGCATGAGCGACACCGCGGCGTCCCTCACCAGCGCACTCGCTGACCGCTACACCATCGAGCGGCTGATCGGCCACGGTGGGATGGCCACCGTGCATCTCGCGGAAGAGCGCAAGCACCGCCGCAAAGTCGCGATCAAGGTCCTGAAGCACGAGTTCGGCGCGTCGGTCGGCGCCGAGCGCTTCGTTCGCGAGATCGGCATCGCCGCGCAGCTGTCGCATCCGCACATCGTGCCGCTAATCGATTCGGGCGAATCCGATGGCTCGCTGTATTACGTGTCGCCGTATGTCGCGGGCGGATCCCTGCGGGATCGGTTGAACAAGGAGCCGAAGCTTCCGATCGACGACGCGCTACGGATCGCGAACGAAGTCGGTGCGGCGCTCGACTACGCGCACCGCAACGGTTTCGTGCACCGTGATGTCAAGCCGGAGAACATCCTCTTCGCCGACGATCACGCGCTGCTCGCAGATTTCGGCATTGCCCACGTCGCCACTACCAATGGCGAGCCCCTCACCCTCGGCGGTCTCGCGCTCGGCACGCCCGAGTACATGAGTCCCGAGCAGGCCGCAGGCGAGCGTGAGATTGGAGTCGCCGGCGACGTGTACGGTCTTGCTTGCGTGCTCTACGAGATGCTCGGTGGCGAGCCGCCGTTCAAGGGCGATTCCCCGCGCGCGACGATGGCGAAGCAGGTGACGGAGCGTGCGCGTCCGCTCAGGGTAGTGCGGCCCGACGCACCCGCCGGCTTCGAGCGGGTGTTGGAGAAGGCACTGGCCAAGGATCCGTCGCAGCGCTATCCGAGTGTTGCCGACTTCTGTCACGCGCTCGACCGCGCACGCACGGAGCCGAGCCGAGCCTTCATGATGGCGGCGCGGTCGATTGCGGTGCTGCCATTTGTGAATTCCAGCCCCGATCCGGACAACGAATATCTCAGTGACGGCATCACCGACGAGCTGATCAACGCTCTCGCAAAGGTGCAGGGACTAAGGCTTGCCTCGCGCACTTCGGTCTTCGCTCTGAAGGGCAAGGCGCAGGATGTCCGCGCCATTGGCGCGCTGCTGGAGGTGTCGGAAGTCCTGGAGGGCAGCGT
>DATFGW010000086.1:0-4529 GCA_035249045.1 Gemmatimonadaceae bacterium
TCGACCTGCGCGTTCAACGCGGAGGCCGCGGTAATTGCAGCCGCGGTGACGGCAGTGATTGCGAGCTTGTTTCTCATTCGAGGCGGTCAGTTACGTTGCTGGCAAACCGGCGACAAACTTATGACAATGAGGTCGGGCAAAACGTTGAGCTACGCGGCCCTGGACTGGAGGCGAGCTAAATGTCCCACGGCAAGATCTGTTATCTCGAGATTCCGGCGAACAAAGCCCAGGACGCGGCCGAGTTCTATTCCACGATTTTCGGATGGAAGGTTCGCCAGCGTGGGGATGGTAACCTCGCGTTCGATGACTCCGGCGGCGTGAGCGGGACGTGGGTCAAGGAAGAGGACCGCACGCCCGATGAGCAGACCCGCGTTTACATCATGGTCGACAGCATTACCGCGTCGCTGAATCAGATCAAGGCAGCGGGTGGCAAGATACTAACGCCGCGCACCGACATCGGACCGAACATGGGAGCGTTTGCCGCCTTTGCCGACCCGGTCGGCAACGAGTTCGGGCTTTACGAGGAGCCGCGCGCTTAACCCTCGAGCGGCACCCAGTCAGGTCCTCGGTGCCGCGGGCTTCGCCGAGTAGATGAAGTCGTAGTAGTCGCGCATCGTCAGCTCCGACGCTGCTTCCTCGTCGATGATGACGGTCGCGTCGCGATGGAGCTGCAGCGCACTGGCCGTGATCATGCTCGACACCGGTCCTTCCACCGCCTGGGCGACCGCGCGCGCCTTCGATTTTCCACTGGCGACCAGTAACAGCTGACGCGCCTCGAGAATCGTTCCGACTCCCATCGTGATCGCGTACACCGGTACGTCTTCGCGGCGGTCGAAGAATCGGGCGTTGTCACCGATGGTCTGCATCGAGAGCGTTTTCAGACGAGTGCGCGAGCTGAGCGAGCTCGTCGGCTCGTTGAACGCGATGTGACCGTCGCTGCCGATGCCCAGTATCTGGAGATCGATCCCGCCGCACTCCATGATACGTTTCTCGTACCAGTCGCAGAACGCCGGGTAGTTGCTGGTCGTGCCCGACGGAACATTGATGTTCTGGGGCTGGACGTTCACGTGCTTGAAGAAATTCTCGTGCATGAAGTAGGCGTAGCTCTGCGGATGATTGCCGGGAAGCCCGACGTACTCATCGAGATTGAACGTCATCACGCGCGAGAAGTCGAGCTGACCGCGCTGGTACATTCTCACCAGCTCCTGGTACAGTCCGAGCGGCGTGGACCCCGTGGCCATGCCGAGCACGGCGTTGGGCTTGGTATTGAGCAGCTCGGCGACCATCTCGGCGGCGAGCTTGCTCATCTCGTCGTAATTCTCTCTGACGACTACTTCCACGAAATTTCTTCCTCCGTTCGGGTGCGATCCGTGATGCGACGGCGATCCCAGTAATTTGCGTCGCCCTATGCGCCGCGAGAATGGGTGTCGCCGGAAAAACTTCGACCGAACCACTTGCTCATCGCATCGACGAGTCCCGAATCAGTCTCATCTCCTACCCAGGCGACATATCCGTCGGGTCGGATCAGCACGGCGGGCGGAGCGCTGACTACTCCGATCTCCGGAAGCTCCCACACGCCGCCGTACTTCGCGTCGATCGATTGAACGCGATCGGCCCACGGACCGATGTCGATGCTGCCGCGCTCGCCGAAGTTGATCAGCGCCGGCCGCGCGCCGTGCAACAGACTGAACACGCGCAAAGATCCGTTCGCCGTGACGATGTCGAGGTCGGGCATCCGGCGCCCGAGCAGCGGATGTCCGTCGCCGAAGTCATAACGAACGCCGAGGCCCGACATCTCCGCGGCTAATCGTTTGCGCGGCTCGTCCATCACGACTAGCTCGGCGATGATGTCGCCGAGAGCTTTGGTACGCTCGTCCGAACGCCGGAGCGCGGTCTGGGCCATGGTGTTCTTCAGCACCCGCGCGGCGACCGGGTGGCGCTCGGCATGATAGGTGTCGAGCAGGTCTTCCGGGGAAACGCCGTTCACGACCTGCGCCAACTTCCACCCGAGATTCGCGGCGTCCTGCACACCGATGTTGAGCCCCTGGCCCCCAATCGGCGGATGCACGTGCGCGGCGTCGCCTGCGAGCAGCACTCGTCGATCTCTATAAGTCGCGGCCTGCCGAGTCATGTCGGTGAATCGAGAGAGCCAAATGGGATCGTGGACGCCGAAGTCGTTTCCATAGATCTCGGTGAGTCTGTCCTTGAGATCAGGAAGCGTCGGCTCTCCCGATTTCGGCTCGGGATCCATCAGCACCATCCGCGCGCTACCGCTGTCGCCCTTCCCGATCGCCTGGGTCGCACCGGTTGCATCGACCCGGAGTCCCCACACCGGCTCCTCAGTCGTCTCCACTTCGGCGATGATCCAGCTCGTGGTCAGATCCCAGCCTAGGAAATCGATGCCCGATGTCTTGCGCACAATGCTGCGCGCGCCATCGCAACCGACCAGATATTGCGCGCGCAGCGAGCTGCCGTCGGAAACCTGGACGGTGACGCCACTGGCGTTCTGGAGGAAGCCCGCCACTTCACGTCCCCGATAGATCGTCACGCCGAGCTCCGCTACCCAGTCGGCGAGAATCTGCTCGATGTGGTTCTGGAAGAGGGCGAGCCCGTACGGGTGCCGAGAAGGAAAGTCGCTCATGTCGAGCCTTACCAGGTTGAACCCGACGACCTGCGCCACCTGACCTTTCGACAGAAAACGATCGGCGATGCCGCGCATGTCGAACACCTCGATAGTGCGCGAGTGCAGTCCGCCCGCGCGCGAACCCGCGAGATGCTGGCTCTCGCGCCGCTCGACGATTGCGGCATCGACGCCCGCCAAGGCCAGCTCGGCCGCCAACATCAGGCCGGTGGGACCGGCGCCGGCGATCAGCACGTCGTGTTCAGTCATTCGGTGCGCTCCAATGAGATGAGCCGCCGACTATAACGGCATCACCCGGGCTTGCTGCAAGTCCCCCAGTGGCTATTATTCTGAAGTGGCGGCAAGAATGCCCGCGCTCTGACGAGTGCGGGCTTCTTTATTTGTGGCCGCCTGGTGAGCTATACTGGCGTGCAAACGGGAGGCCTCGTGCTGGTTCGCGCTCGCGTCGAGAATCGCCAGGATCATCATAGAGTAACGCTGAGCACGGACGGTGCAGCGCGTGATCTGGCGATTGCGCCGAAGCAGACTGGTTCCGGGTCGAGCGCGAATGGCGGCGAGCTGTTGGCGCTGGCCGTGGCGACCTGTTTCTGCAACGATCTCTACCGCGAAGCGAAGGCAGAAGGGATCGAGATTCGCGGCGTGGAGGTCGAAGCCGTCGCTGAATTTGGCGGAGTTGGCGAGCCAGCGCGGACGATTCGGTACTCGGCGCGGATTTTCACCGACGCCGGAGAAGAGCGAGCCCGCCGACTCGCCGAGCATACCGATCGCGTCGCCGGGATTCACAACACGCTGCGTCTGGGAATTTCGGTGGAGCTGGAGCGAGTCGAGATCTCTTCGAGCGACTCGGCCAGATTGCCGTAGGAATCATCTCGGTGGCGAACAGGGCATGAAGCTCAGCGCACTCCAAGGCGACATAACGCGGCTCGAGGTCGACGCGATCGTGAACGCCGCCAACGACGCGCTCATCCCCGGAGGCGGTGTCGACGGCGCCATCAACCGTGCTGCCGGACCGCAGCTCGGCCAGGCAATGCGCGCAATTGGCGGATGTCCCACCGGCGAAGCGCGCATCACGCCGGCGTTTGGATTATCGGCTAAGTATGTGATTCACGCCGTCGGACCAATCTGGCAGGGTGGCGATCGCGGCGAGGCTGAGTTGCTGGCGAGCGCGTACCGCTCTGCGTTGCTTCTCGCGCGGGATCATAACTGCAGGAGTGTCGCCTTTCCTGCAATCAGCACCGGCGTTTACGGATACCCCGCGGCGGAGGCAACCAGAGTCGCTGTCGATACCTGTCGCGGGTTCGCCGCAGAGGCCGGATCTATTGACGCCATTCACTTTGTGTGCTTCAGTGAAACGATGCTCGCGTTATACCGCTCGGAAGGTGTTGGCCAATCGAAGCTTTCCCGATAAAACGACCGCAGGAACTGGCGGATACTCGAGAGGTAGCGGCGCTATGAGCCCAAGGAAGAGCGTGCAGAAGTCCAGCACCGCGGACGGCGCAAGCAGGAAGTCCAAAGGATTCACTGCAGAAGAACGTTCGGCGATGAAGGATCGCGTCAGAGAGCTCAAGGCTGATAAGGCCGACGGTGAAAGTGAGGTGCTCGCAAAGATCGCCGACATGTCGGAACGAGACCGCGCGATGGCGGAACGACTTCATGCGATCGTCAAAGCCGCGGCTCCGCAGCTCACGCCCAGATTGTGGTACGGAATGCCAGCGTATGCAAAGGATGGCAACGTGGTGTGCTTCTTCCAGGCCGCGCAGAAATTCAAGACCCGCTACTCGACGTTCGGCTTCAGCGACAAGGCGAAGCTCGACGACGGCAACGTGTGGCCGACCGCGTTCGCGCTCAAGGAATTGTCCGCGGCCGATGAGAAAAGGATCGGCGACCT
>DATFGW010000087.1:0-12094 GCA_035249045.1 Gemmatimonadaceae bacterium
TCCATGAAGGCGTAGCCCGCCATGATCATGCGCGCGACCCAGAAGAAAAGAATCTCCGGTGCGGTGATCAGATCGTCGGTCGGGTAGAACGCCGCTAGCGCCGCGGAACTCTTGTCCGGCCAGCCGAGTGTGGAGATCGGAAAAAGCCATGACGAGAACCAGGTGTCGAGAACGTCGTCGTCCTGACGGACCTCACCGCCGCATTTTTCGCAGGCAGAGACCTCGGTTCGACTCACGATCTCGCAGCCGCACGCATCGCAGTACCACACGGGAACGCGATGGCCCCACCACAGCTGACGCGAGATGTTCCAGTCGCGGATGTTCTCCAGCCAGTTGACGTAGACGGCTTCCCAACGCTCCGGCAGGATGCGGATGGTGCCGTCGCGCACTGCTTTGAGCGCCGGTTTCGCGAGCGGCTCCATCTTCACGAACCACTGGTCCGACAGCCGCGGCTCGACGACGGTATCGCAGCGGTAGCAGTGCCGCACCGCGTGCTGGTGGGGCTTGATGGCGGCGAGCTGCTTTGTTTTTTCGAGCGTGCGAACGATCCTCTCGCGGGCCTCGAACCGATCGATGCCGATCAGGTCGGACGGAACGCGGGAGCCGGCATCGGCGCCGTTCGCCATCGTGCCATCGGCAGCCATGATCACCGGCATCGGCAGCTTGTGGCGCTTGCCGACCTCGAAGTCGTTGGGGTCGTGCGCGGGGGTGATCTTGACGACGCCGGTACCAAACTGTGGGTCGACGTATTCGTCGGCAATGACAGGAATTTCTACGTTCGCAATCGGAAGCCGCACGGTCTTGCCGACGAGACCCTTATAGCGTTCGTCCTCTGGATGAACCGCCACCGCAACGTCGCCAAGCATCGTCTCCGGCCGCGTCGTCGCCACCGTGACTGTCGCGGCGTCTTTTCCGCCGACCACGGGGTAGGCGATGTGATACAGATTGCCCGTCTCTTCGCTGTGCTCCGCCTCCTCGTCGCTCAACGATGTCATGCAGCGTGGACACCAGTGAATCACGCGGTGCCCGCGATAGATCAAGCCGCGCTCGTAGAGCTGCACGAACGCTTCGCGAACGCCGCGCGACAGCTCGGGCGAGAACGTGTAGGCCGTTCTGTTCCAGTCCGCCGACGCGCCGATCGCGCGCAGCTGGCGCAGGATCTCGCCACCCGTCTCGGTGACGAACGCGACGGTGCGCTCGATAAAAGCCTCGCGGCCGAGATCCGCTTTGTTCTTTCCCTCGGAAGCGAGCTGGCGCTCGATGATGTTCTGGGTCGCAATGCCGGCGTGGTCGGTGCCAGGCACCCACAGAGCTTCGTCGCCCGCCATCCGACGCCAGCGAACGATGACGTCCTGCACGGTGTTGTTGAGACCGTGCCCCATGTGCAGAACCGCCGTCACATTGGGCGGCGGCATGATGATCACGAATGGGTCGCGGTCTCCGCCGTTACGACGGCTGCGCTTCTCGTCGGCGGAAAAAATTCCGGCCTGGATCCATCGTTCGTAGATCGCGCGCTCAGTCTCGCGTGGATCGTATTGAGCCGGCACCGCGCTAAGCTCGTGTGTCGTAGTCATCTACGGCGCAAGTTAACGGGCGCCATTTTCGCGGGTAAGACCGAAGTCCTACCCGCGCGAGTTGTGACTACTGCTGAAAATCAGGTGGTGGGACGAGCGCGCGCGCCGTTGGTCGGCGGCGCGTGCTCGGGGTCGGCGACATGGTCGCCCTTCGGTACGCCGCTCGGCGCGACTGGTGAGCCGTCGGTGCGGCCGCCACGCGCTTTCTTGGCCGATTTGCGACGCTCTGCCGCATCGGGGATGTCTTCGGCGGCCGCCATGAAGGCGTTCTCTTCCTTCAATGATTTATCCTCCAGCTTGGTGCGTGGATCTGCGTGACGGTCGATTTCGTCGGAGCTGCCCTGACGGCGCCGGCCGGTTCCGACCTGCTGGCCCTCCCAGTGGCGCTCGGTGAATGGCTCATCGCCCTCCTCGTAGCGTTGCGCCGCATCGTCGAAAAGATCTTCCTCGGAGCGAATCGTCAGCCGGTTCACCACGGTGTCGACGCCCGGAACACCGCGCGCGACTACGACTGCCTGATGCGATTCGTCATCGGAATTAACCGAGCCGGTGAGCTCGATGATGCCTTCCTCGACGGCGCCAATGTCGACGGCGCGCTCGCTGAGAATCGGATCGTTCCTGAAAGCCTCGAGGACCCGCTCCTCGAGCTCCTCAGCGCCATCCAGCGACGCCTCGGGCGTCTCCAGGTCTTCGTCGAAGTCTGGATCGAACTCATCCTCCTCCAGACCCTCGTAGTCGAATTCCTCTTCGTCCGTCTCGCCGCCGCCGCCGAAGGTGTCCTTGATGCGGTCGGTCAGCCCCTGGAATCCGCCGAATCGCTCCGCCATCAGCACACCGGCAGCGAAGCCAGCCGCGGCTCCGAGTGCGATGTAAAGCGCGCTGCGCGAAGACGACTCTTCCTCTTCTTCGGCGTAGATGTACGGGGGCTCGTTACGATAACGGAAGGGCAGCATGGAGTCGTAACCTGTGGCGAAGGGTATTTGCAAACGATACCTTAACGGGGAGCAAGATAAAGGCCATCCGCGGTACTCGAAATCATACCAAAAAAATGCTGACGCTGAGGCTTCCCGACGGCGCCACCCGTGAAGTTCCCGAAGGCGCTTTGCCTCGCGATGTCGTCGCTTCGATCGGGCCCAGGCTGCTGCGCGACGCGATCGCAGTCCAGGTAGACGGCGAAATCATCGATCTCACCACGCCCCTTCGCAAAGGGGGCGATTTTCGCGTGCTCACCGAAAAGGATCCGGAGTCGCTCGATGTTCTCCGGCACTCCGGCGCGCACATTCTCGCCACCGCTGTCCGCCGGCTGCGGCCCGACGCGAAGATCGGCTTCGGTCCTGCCATCGAGGACGGGTTCTACTACGACTTCGAGGTAGCGGAGCCGTTCACACCCGAAGACCTCGAGAAGTTCGAGGGCGAGATGAAGAAGGTGATCGCGGAGAAGTATCCGTTCGTGCGCGAGGAGGTGTCACAGCCCGAAGCACGCAAGCGCTTCGCCGACGACCCGCTCAAGCTGGAGCGGCTCGGCGAATTCTCCGACGACGAGATCATCTCCACCTATACCGACGGTCCGTTCATCGATCTTTGTCGCGGGCCGCACGTTCCGGACACTTCCTATCTGAAGAACTTCAAGCTGCTGCACACCGCCGGTGCCTACTGGCGCGGCGACGAGCGACGGCAGATGCTGCAGCGCATCTACGCGACCGCGTTCTGGAAGAAGGAAGATCTCGAGGCGCATCTGCACCGCCTCGAGGAAGCAAAGCGCCGCGATCACCGGATGCTGGCGCAGCAGCTCGATCTGTACTCGACCGATCCGCGCGTGGGCCCGGGCCTGATTCTGTGGCACCCCAAAGGCGCGATCATCCGCAACGAGATCGAGGAGTACGAGCGCGGGCTCATTCTCCGGCACGGCTACGACCTCGTTTACACTCCGCACATCGTCAGCGAGAAGCTGTTCCAGATCTCGGGCCATCTCGAGAACTTCAAGGAGAACATGTTCGGCTCGATGGACGTCGAGGGTGCCGGCTATCGTCCCAAGCCGATGAACTGTCCGGGACACATCTGCATCTACCAGTCGCACCAGAGGTCGTATCGCGACCTGCCGATTCGCTACGCCGAATTCGGCGCGGTCTACCGATACGAGCGCAGTGGCGTGCTGCACGGGATGATGCGCGTGCGCGGCTTCACCCAGGACGACGCCCACATCTTCTGCACTTTGGACCAGGTGCCGTCGGAGATCGAGCGGCTTCTGGATCTCTGCGACGAGATGCTGAAGACCTTCGGCTATCCGTACACCATCGAGCTCGCCACCAGGCCCGAGAAAGCGCTCGGAAGTCCCGAGCGATGGAAGGAGGCGGAGAAAACTTTAGCGGACGTTCTCACTCGACGTGGCCAGCCGTTCACCTACGACGAGGGCGGCGGTGCCTTTTACGGACCAAAGCTGGATTTCAAGCTGATCGACGCGATCGGCCGCAAGTGGCAGGGACCGACAGTGCAGCTGGACTTCAATCTGCCGGAGCGGTTTGGCCTCGAGTACACCGGTGCCGACAACGCGCCGCATCGGCCGACGATGCTGCACCGCGTGCTGGTCGGGTCAATGGAAAGATTTGTCGGTGGCCTGATCGAGCACTACGCTGGTGCGTTCCCGCTGTGGCTCGCGCCGGAGCAGGTGCGGGTGATTCCGATCGCCGACGAGGTCAAGGATTACGCGATCTCAGTCGTCGAGCGACTGAGATCGCGCAACGTGCGCGCGCATCTCGACGACCGGTCGGAGACTCTCAACTACCGCATTCGGGACGGCGAGGTCCACAAGATTCCCTACATGGCGGTGGTCGGCAAGCGCGAAGCCGAAGCCGATTCGATCGCCCTGCGCGTGCGCGGGGCGGGGAAGAAGCAGGAGATCATGACGGTCGCCGATTTCGCGGCGCGACTCGAGGACGAGCTGGCGACGAGAGCGCTTAAACCCTAGCCCTCACCGCTTGCACGGCGGTCTCGGTTGTTTCGGCCGCCGCGGATCGATCCGTTTCCTCACGCAGCACTCGCCGCAGCACTTTCCCGATTTGGGTCTTGGGCAGCTCGCTGACGAATTCATACTTCGCCGGCACCTTGTAGTGCACGAGTCGGTCGCGGCAAAACGCCTTGAGCTCTGACGGTGTAGCCGAGCTGTTCGAGCGCAGCACGATCCACGCTTTCACGACTTCTCCGCGCATCTCGTCGGCGAGGCCGACGACTCCGCATTCGGCGACCGACGGATGCGCGGACAAAACCTCTTCGATCTCCCGCGGCCAGACCTGGAAGCCGCAGGTCTTGATCAGATCCTTCTTGCGGTCGACGATGAAGACGTACCCGTCTTCGTCCATGTAGCCGAGGTCGCCGGTGTAAAGCAGTCGCTCGCCACTCTGGCCGGCACGAACCATCTCACCGGTCTGCTCCGGCTGCTCCCAGTATCCCTGCATCAGCTGGGGCGCGCGGATCACGATCTCGCCGACTTCTCCGATCCCCAGAGGTGCTCCTTCATCATCGACAATTTCGACATGCACGTCAGGCAAGGGCATGCCCACCGAGCCGAGCTTCTTCTCCCCACGCACCGGGTTGGCGATGACTGCCATCTGCGCCTCGGTTAGTGAGTAGCCCTCGACGATCACGCCGCCGGTGAGATCCTCGAATCGCTTCCTGGTCTCGGCCATCAGAGGTGCTGCGCCGGAGAAGCAAAGCTTGATTGATCGGAAATCGACCTTACCCTGGCGAGCCATCGGATGGTTCATGATGCCGTTGAGCAGCGTCGGCACGGTGCAGATGAACGCCGGCTTGACGGTCATGATGTCCTTCAGGAACTCGCGCAGGTCGCGCGGATTCGGAATGAGCGCGATCGGATTGTGATTGATGAAGGCCAGGCTCTGCACCCCGGTGTTGCCGTAGGTGTGAAAGAGCGGCAGGGGCAGCATGATGGTATCGGTCCAGGGCTTCATCGCGGGTCTCAGCCACGCCTGCAGCTGGTGGCCCGCGATGATCATTCCGCGATGCGATCCGACAACGCCTTTTGGTGTGCCGGTGGTTCCTCCACTCATCAGAATCACAGCCGGCTCGTCGAGTACCGCGCCTTTGCCGCGCGCGGCCTGGCCCTTGTACTTCCGCAACAGTGCGGAGAGCGTGAAATCCGCGCGATCGACGGTGATGCGCTCGCCTTCCTGCTTTTCTTTGAGAAGCGTGTATCCGAGCCGGAGCTGCCACGGCAGGTATTCCTTGATTCCGGTTGTCACGACGCGTTTCACCGCCGTGCGGCTCTGGATGCTTTTGATTCGGTCGTAGAAGCGATTGAGCACGATTACGGTTTCAGCGCCCGTCGCGCGCAGTGCATCTTCCATCTCGCGCTCGCTGTACGTCGGATTGTATGGGCAGGCGATCGCCCCAATCTTCCACGCCGCGAATTCGCCGACGAGGAACTGCGGGCAGTTCGGAAGACAGAGCGCGACACGATCGCCGCGCTTGATTCCGATTTCCTCGAACGCGGCCGCGAGCGCATCGCTTTGCTGCTCGAGCTTCAGGTAGCTGATCGAGGCGCCCTTGAACAACAACGCGGGGCGGCCGGGCCACCGGGCGGCGGCCTCTCTGAGATAGTCGTTGAGATTGCGTTCGGGATAGGGAGCGAGCGACGTGGGTACGCCGTCGTCGTAATTGTCCAGCCATCTCGGTGCGGTCATTGCAGCCTCCTTGACTCGCCAGCTACACTCATCTGGTAGGGTCGACGTCGTGCATCACTCACTCAAGCTGCGCACGCCGGACCGGATAAGCTGTACGTACAGCTACGTAGTAATCCCAACGCTCAACCCGGGCAAGCCATGGCAACCATCACCGGTCTTCATCACGTCACCTGCATTGCGGGCGATGCGCAGGAAAACGTCGACTTTTATTCCGGCGTGCTCGGAATGCGCCTCGTTAAGAAAAGCGTCAATCAGGATTCGCCGGGTACCTATCATCTCTTCTACGCCGATGGCGAAGGTCATCCGGGAACCGACATCACGTTCTTCCCCTGGCCGGAGATGGCGCCGGCGAAGCCAGGTATTGGGCTCTCGATGGAGGTCTCGCTCGCGATCCCCGTCGGGACGGCGGACTACTGGAGCGAGCGCCTGGGAGAGCACGGCGTAGTTGTGGGCGCCATCGAGACGCGCCGTGGATCCGTCGCGCTTCCGTTCACCGATCCGCACGGGTTGCCTCTCACCCTGCACGAGACCGCCGACGATCGTGAATTCACGGCGTGGGGCGACGGTCCTGTTCCGGCCGAGAAGCAGATCCGTGGACTGCATTCAGTGCGGCTCTGGGAACGCGATCTCGCACTGACTGCCTCTTTTCTGACCGGCGTCCTCGGGTTTGTCGAGCTAGGCAAGGAAGGCGAGTGGTGGGGCTTTGGACTCGGGCCGGCAGGATCTGGCAGGTACCTGGAGATTCGTGAGATTACCGATGCCGAACGCGGCCGATGGGGGACCGGCGGTGTTCACCACGTCGCCTGGCGAGTCCCAGACGAAAGCGCGGAGCTCGCGGTGCGCGAGCGCATCGAGCTGGCGCGCCGGCGCCCGACCGAGGTGATCGACCGGTTCTGGTTCAAGTCCGTCTATTTCCTGGAGCCCGGTGGAGTTCTCTTTGAGATCGCTACCGATGGACCAGGTTTCGCGATCGACGAGGATCCCGCGACGCTCGGGGAACATCTTGTGTTGCCACCGTGGCTCGAATCGCAGCGCGCCGAAATCGAGGCAGCGCTGCCGGCAATCAAACCGCCGACGGAGTCAGGCGCCCGATTCTAGGCGCACGCTTGGGAGTGCCGCCGAGGACACGCTGTCGTGAACAATCGCGCCGCCGGGGAGTTCCGGCCGGAGCGTAGCTACTTGTTCCGGACGTCCCGCAGCGCGGCCCGCAATTCGTCGGTGATGAGATTGGACGAGTAGTCCATCAACTGATTGAGCGCGCCCTGAAAGTCAGCGACACTGACGCTGCCGAGCGTGCCCGCGGTTATCACCGATCCAGGAATGCGGCTCGTGCTCTCGACGTACGGAGTGAGGCGATCGCGTCCGTGAACGTTGACGTTCCAGATCTCGCGTCCGGTACGCCGGTCGATCAGCACCGCCTCGGCGAAAGTGAACAAGTAGGCTGCCTCGTCGGCCTTGGCGTTGATGCCGAAGCGTTCCATCCGCACTTCCATCAGGTAATCCGCCTGATTCTCGTCGGTGCTGGGACGGGTGCCGAGATACCTGCTCGCCCTGGTCAGAGTGCGCTGCGCGAGCACCGCAGGGATGTCGATGCGGTCCGCGGCGCTATCGAGTCGCGCATTCGCGCGACGGCCTTCGCGTTCGCGGGCAACGTCAGCACCGGCGCGCACAACCGCCTCGAGAGGGTTCTGCGAATTGGTGAGGTCGTAGTAGCTCGTGAGAAGCTCCGGCGACGGTGGCGCGATGTATACCACCGCCAGGGTTCGGCTCGAGAACGGATACTCCGCCAGATGATGCCCGCCGCCACACCCGAGGAGGCCGGCCGAAATCGCTCCGCCAACCGCCAGGCTCGCAATGCCGCGCGTGGAAAACCGCGAATTGGTACTCATTTGGTTGTCCTTTGCAGGTATATGTGGCAGCGGCGACCCAGTGCTTCGGATCGCCGCATTTCCTACTACCTAGACGACAGGCTGGAGAGGGTGGTTACGCCCCGGAACCCGCTATTTCGTGGAACCTTTATAGACAACCTTCCACACGCGGCCGCCCTTGTCGTCCGCTATGTAAAGCGCCCCGTCCGGACCCTGGGCCAGACCCGTCGGGCGGTGTGCCGCGCGGTCGGGATCCTTGGTGCCCCCCGCAAAACCATCCGCGAACACCTCGTACTTGGATGGGTCGGTCGGCTTGCCGCCGGTGAACGGCACGAAGGCAATCAGATAACCCTGCTGCGGTCCGGGGGCGCGGTTCCACGACCCGTGAAAGGCGACGAATGCGCCGTTCTGATAGTGGGCAGGGAACTGATTGCCGGTGTAGATCAGCAGTCCATCGGGCGCCCAGTGAGCAGGGAAGAACGCAACGGGAGCTGTCTTGGACGCGCAGTTGCCGTCCTTCTTTCCATCACCGCCGTACTCCGGCGCCTGCACCAGCTTCTGCTGAACGTTGTCGTAGTAACAGTACGGCCAGCCGTAATCGGCGCCTTTCTCGATCTTGAGCAGCTCCTCGGCCGGGAGGTTCTGGCCCTGCGCCGGCGTATAGACCTTGGGCCAGTTGTCGTAGAGCTGATCGCGACCGTGCATGGTCGAGTAGAGCTGACCGCTGCCATCGAGTGCGATGCCAACGGCGTTGCGGATCCCCGTCGCATAGCGCTCGGCAGGCGAGAATTTCTGATTCGTCTTGTTCGCATCATAGCGCCAGATCCCGCCGCGGGTCTGGAGCTCAGTGCAGGGGTTATTGCCCGGTGAGTTGAGGGTCCGATTTTTCGCCTGGCAGGAGTTGGTCGCCGACCCGACGTCCATGTAGATGTCGCCGCCTGAACTGATGACGAAGGGATGCATGGGGTGGTCGCCGTTGGCGGGCAGCCCGTTGACGACGATCTGTGAACCGGTCCCGCTCGGCGTCATGCTGTCGGTGGAGATTGCGTAGCGCACGATTCGCTTGGAGACCGAGTCGCCCTCTTCCGCGTAGAGTCCACCACTGAAGAGACCGATGCCGGTCCCGCCGCCGTTGTTCTGGTTCGCAGTGGGACCGAAGCGCTTGACGATGTCGGCCTTGCCGTCGCTGTTGGTGTCTCGCAGCGCGACGAGGAAGCCGCCGGCGTGAGTCGGGCCGCTGTAGTACGATCCGCTCCAGGTATTGACGTACACCACTCCGTTGGAGGCGGCGACGAGATGCCTGGCGTGTCCGAGTGTATCGGCAAAGACGGTAGCGCAGAAGCCATCGGGCAGGGTAATCCCGCCGTTGTCCCTGGCGCACGCGGCGCTGGGGGCCGCCCGCGTGGTGCTCGCTGCGGCGCTGCTGTCGGATCCGCCATTGTCAGTCTTGCCGCAAGCGACGAGCGCTGTGATTGCGACAACGGCGAGCAATCGCTGCGAGTATTTCCGGACGAGCGTACCCTCATCCTTTCTTGCTTCGATCATGATTTCCTCTGTAGTGGATGCCGGATCAGCGTCTGTGGGGCACCCGGCGGCCACTGACGGGACCGAGGTCGATCAGAAGTGCCAACACCAATCCGACCACGGGCCAGAACGTCCAGTGCCCGCCGAACCAATTGTGGACCGCTGAGTACCAGAGCAGCGTCGTCGGCAGGAACACGAAGCCGATTATCGGCCAGAGAATGTTGTCGAAGACGCCGCGGAACCAGTGAGTGAAAAACCAGAGGACTGCGACCACGAGCCGCGGCGCGGCCAGGGCCAGCAGAGTCATGATACAAGGCATCGGTCAGGATTCCTCGCGCGTTCGGCGCTTCGAAGTGGAAGTTGAGGACGTCTCGATGATCCCGATTCGTGGTTCTGTTGCGCTAAGCTCGCGGACGCTGCTCTGATTTTTCAGTGCATTCTCACCCGCATTGTTCGTGCGAGCCGCGCCAATGAGCCAGACGAGCCAGATGACGAGCGGCGGAACTGCTACGAGAACAACCAGGTGGCTGAATGGAGTCGACCCAGTCCACACGGTGCGCCCGGCTTCGATCATATTGGCGCTAACGATTCCGTCGGTGATGCTGGCGTTGACGCTGCCGGTGTGGCCGGGGCGCGAGATCCTCCAGGCGGTGGCGATCGCGGGTCCGAGCTTGACCAGCGCAAGACCGGCCCAGTAGACGCACCACGCGAGCAGCAGGTGCCACGGACGCCACCGACGAAAGAAAGATCGGATCAACGCGGGAGGGAGGTTGGCTCGCTGCGCTCAGCGAGGAGCTTCGCCGAGAAGCGTTGTGCTTCCGCAATACGCTCAACCTCTACCGCGATTGCGTCGACGGACTGCTGCAGCTGATCGAACCGCTGCTCGAATTGCGCCGTGTTGGGCAGCGCGCGCGGCTCGGGTTTGCGGCCGAGGGCGCGCACGAGCCCAACGACGATTGCCGACAGCGCGCCGACCATCACGACGATTACGGCGGCGACGACGGCGAAATTTGCGACATCTGGATCCATTGCTTCCTCAGTGAAAAGTTCTCAGCGTTCAGCAGTCCCTACGGGGTGCCGGCGCGGAGGTTTCCGTGAGTATGACCAAACTAGTCGAGTAGTGACAGGCACGCGCAGTTACGACGTCATCGTGATCGGCCTTGGCGCAATGGGAAGCGCCACGCTCTTCCACCTCGCACGTTCTGGTGCGCGCGTGTTGGGGCTCGAGCAGTATCAACGCGGACACGGAAAGGGGTCCTCACACGGCGACAGCCGGATCATCCGTGAGATGTATTTCGAGCATCCTCTCTATGTGCCGCTGGTCCAGCGCGCGCACCAGCTATGGCTGGAGCTCGAGACTATCGCCGAGACTCCACTGATGACGATCAACGGCGGCCTGATGATCGGACCGGCAGATGGCTCAGTCGTGACAGGAACCTTACAAAGCGCGCGTGAGCACGAGCTGGCGTACGAGATTCTCAGCGCACGCCAGATTCGCGAGCGCTTTCCAGCATTCGAGCCGCGCGAGGATCTCGTCGCCGTTTTCGACCCCAATGCCGGATTCCTCGACCCCGAAGCATGCGTCACTGCACACCTTGATGGCGCGGTGCGCGCGGGCGCCGTCGCGCATTTCAGCGAGAAAGTCATCGCCTGGACCGCCGACAACGCGGGTGTAGAAGTGCGCACGGCCGTTGGGTCCTACTCGGCGAAACGATTGCTGCTCGCGGCTGGGGCGTGGACGGGCGGCTTCGTTTCCGGGCTGCGGCTCCCGCTTGCTATCGAGCGCCAGGTGGTGTTCTGGCTCGAGCCGGGAGACGGCGGCGCGTACGATTCCGCGCGATTCCCGATCTACGCCTACGAATACCAAGCCGGGCATATCTGCTACGGATTCCCGCGTCTGCGACGCGGCGTCAAGGCGTCGGTGATGCATTCGGGCGAGATCGCGCGCACGCCCGAGGAGGTGCGTCGCACTGTCGAGGAGAACGAAATCGAATCACTCCGCAGTGCGTTGCGGCCGGTCTTGCCGATGCTGACCGAAGCGCCGGTGCGTGACCGCGACACCTGCCTGTTCACGAATACGCCCGACCACGATTTCATCATCGACTGGCACCCGTCGCACCCGAACGTTCTGATCTCGAGTCCGTGCTCGGGTCACGGGTTCAAGTTCTCGAGCGCGATCGGGGAGATTCAGGCTTCGCTTCTGACCGAGGGGACGGCGGGGTTCGATATCGCGCCGTTCAGGATTGATCGATTCGGTTGAAAACTGCAAAATAAAAACTACCGGCAGGCCGCCGTCGGCCGAACCGGCCGGTGGCCACGGGCTCTTCAAGTGGCGTTCGCGGAACCGCAGTCCGATTTGTTAAGCGCACTGTACCGCAACCGCTTACGCCACCAGAAAGGCTCGCGGCCAAGAGCCGGTTCGGCCCAGAGC
>DATFGW010000088.1:0-7395 GCA_035249045.1 Gemmatimonadaceae bacterium
CCCGACTCCAAGCCCGTCGAAGACGCGAAAGTCACCGCGACCTCGCTGTCCGGCAACGTCAATCGCAGCGCGCGCACCGACAAGAACGGGCGCTACACCATCACCTTCCCGGGCGGCGAAGGCGACTACTTCGTGGAAGTCTCGGCGATCGGCTACGCACCGCGGCGCTTCGAGGTCAAGCGCACCGCCGACCAGGAGATCCTCGTCGCTGACGCGCGGCTCCAGTCAGCGGCGGGTCAGCTCGATACCGTAAGAGTCGCCGGCCGGCGCGACCGTCCCGAGCGCAACGACGCCACCCCCGACATCAGCGGCAGCGAACGACCTATCGACAATAGCGCGGTTCCGGCCGACCAACAGGGCGACATCGCGTCGATGGCGGCGTCGCTCCCCGGTGTAAACCTCGTTCCCGGTCAGGACGGTGATCCGTCCGGCTTCTCGGTACTCGGACTTTCTCCCGATCAGAACAACACCACCCTCAACGGCCTCAACTTCGGCGGCTCCAATCTTCCGCGCGACGCCAACGTCAGCACTTCGCTGGTGACGACTCCGTACGACGTTTCACGCGGCGGCTTCAGCGGCGCGCAGTTCCAGATTCGCGGCCGGCCCGGCTCCAACTACATCACCCGGACGATGAGCCTCAACGTCGATGCGCCGCAGATGCAGTGGACCGACCGCGCCGCGCGCAGCCTCGGCCAGCAGTACAGCAATCTCTCGGTCGGGGGCCTGTTCGCCGGGCCCATCAAGCAGGACGCATCGTTCTACAACTTCGCCTACCAGCTCGGACGCCGGTCCAACGATCTACGCTCGTTGCTCAACACCGACGCCATCGGATTGCAAACCTCCGGCATCGCTCCCGATTCGGTAACGCGACTGCTTTCGATCCTGCAGGGACTCGGCGTTCCCATCGCGACCAATAAGCTCCCGAGCAGCAAGCTCGGCGAGCAGGGATCCGTGTACGGAGCCTTCGACTTCACCCCGCCGTCGTCGTCGAGCGGCCAGTCGTTCAACATCTCCTACAACGGCAACTGGAATCAGCAGACCCCCGCATCGCAGCTCACCAGCGAGCTCCCCGCCCACAGCGGCGATCGCACCAACTGGAACGCCGGACTTCAGGCTCGTCATACCAACTACTTCGGCGTCGGCGTTTTGAGCGAGACGTCGCTCGGTCTGAGTCGCTCGCGGAATTACGGCTCGCCCTATCTCGACTTGCCGAGCGGCACCGTGCGGATCGGATCGACCTTCCCGGACGGCACCAGCAGCATCAAGAACGTCTCGTTCGGCGGCAGCTCCAGCATGAACACCAGCCAGACCAGCACTGGCACCGAGCTCACGAACCAGCTGTCGTGGTTCAGCGCCAGCAACAAGCACCGCATCAAGTTCACCACCGAGCTGCGCCGCGATGCATTCACCCAGAACCAGCAGATCAACACCCTCGGCTCCTTCACCTTCAACTCGCTGGCGGAGCTCGAGGCACAGCAGCCGTCTTCGTTCAGCAGGCAATTGTCGCCGCGCATCCGGAGCGGCAGTCAGTTCATCGGCGGAATGTCGCTCGGCGATTCGTACCGCAGAAATGACAATCTCCAGATCCAGTACGGCCTGCGACTCGATGGGAATCATTTCTCGGCGACGCCGACCTTCAATCCCGATCTCGAGAGCGTTTTCGGCGAGCGCAACGATCGCGCGCCGAATCACGTCTACGTGAGCCCGCGCATCGGATTCTCGTGGAGTTACGGAACAGCGCCACAGATCGAGGGCTTCATGGGTGCCGTGCGCGGCCCCCGCGCCGTCGTGCGCGGTGGCATCGGACTCTTTCAGAATACCCCGAACACCTCGCTGATCAGCGGCGCGATCGACAACACCGGACTGGCGACCGCGCTCCAGCAGGTGCTGTGCGCCGGCTCTGCGACACCGCCCCCCGACTGGGCGAGCTACGGAACGGATCCGTCGACGATTCCATCGCAGTGCGCAGACGGCAGCGTTTTCGCCAGCACCGTGCCCAACGTCACCTTCTTCGCGAAGGATTATGAGGCGCCGAGGAGCCTGCGCTCGAACCTCAATTGGAGCGGACCGATTCTGAACAATCGGTTCTCTGCCAACGTCGAGGCGACTTACTCGCGCAACATGAACCAGTCGAGCGTTGTCGATCTGAACTTCCGTCCGACCGTGGAATTCACGCTGTCCGATGAGCTGCAGCGTCCCGTCTTCGTCCAGACGACCAGCATCGCTCCCACGACGGGCTCGATTGCATCGGGCGATGCGCGGGTGAGTCCGTTGTTCTCGCGGGTCACCGAGCTCCGGTCCGATCTGAAGTCCGACAGCCGGCAGCTCCGATTCAGCCTCTTTCCCTCGAGCTTCAACAGCAAGTTCAACTGGTCGCTGTCGTACGTGTACTCGAACCTGCGTGAGCAGGTACGCGGCTTCACCAACACCGTCGGCAATCCACTCGACGTGGAATGGGCGCGCTCGGGATTCGATTCACGGCATCAGATTCAGTACAGCTTCGGCTACAATTTCTTCGACGCCGTGCGCGTCAACTGGTTCGGCAGCTTCAGGTCGGGGCTGCCGTACACGCCGATGGTGCAGGGCGACATCAACGGGGACGGCTACGCCAACGACCGCGCGTTCGTCTACGATCCAAACAGCACCGCTGATCCGGCGCTTGCCTCCGCGATGCAAACGCTGCTCAACAGCGCGACCGGCGGCGCCCGCGACTGCCTGCTGAAGCAGCGCGGCCAGCTCGCCGAGCGCAACAGCTGTGAAGGCCCGTGGACATCCCAGGCGACGATGTCGGTGTCGTTCAATCCGCTCAAGTTCAGGATGCCGCAGCGCGCGACGCTGTCGCTCCAGATCGGCAACCCGCTCGGCGCCGCTGACCTGTTGCTGCATGGCAACGACAAGCTGCGCGGCTGGGGACAGTTCTCGTTCCCCGATCCGAACCTGCTGGCGGTGCGCGGCTTCGATCCGACGACGAAGCGGTACACCTACGACGTCAATCAGAGATTTGGGTCCACTCTTCCCGCACTCACCGCTGTGAGAGCGCCTGTCACGGTAACTGCAATAATGCGCTTCGACCTCGGACCGACGCGCGAGCGGCAGGCGCTCACTCAGCAGCTCGATCGCGGCCGAACTCTGAAGGGCAACAAGGCGCCCGAGCCAATGCTTCGCGCGATGTACGGCACCGGTGGAATTCCGAATCCGCTTTCGACCATTTTGCGTCAGGCCGACACTCTCGGCCTGAGCGGTCCACAGGCAGACAGCATTGCGACGATGAATCGGCGCTACGTCGTCAGCCTCGATTCGATCTGGGCGCCCGTAGCGAAGTATCTCGCCGCGCTGCCGGACAACTACGACAAGGACGAGGCCTACGCGCGATATCGCCGAGCGCGGGAGGCGTCGATCGACATGCTCATCAGGCTGGTGCCGGCGATCAAATCGGTGATCACGCCTGGTCAGCGTCGCAAGCTGCCGCCCCTCATAACCAGCTATCTCGACACCCGCTACCTGGCGTCGATTCGCTCCGGCACGGCCGGTGCCGGTAACGGCATGATGATGTTCCCGGGCGGCATGATGGCGATGCCGGCGAGCGGTGGCGGCGGCCGGCAAGTCATTATCATCAGAGATTGAGGCGCTCGCTCGCAGAATCGAATTTGGGAGTCAAAATCGTGAAAACTCTGGGTCTCACAATCGCGCTGGCGACGACCAGCGTTGCAGCCGCGGGGCAGTCGTCGCTACCGCCAGTTCGCCAGCTTGGTCCCGTGACCGCGGTCACGAAAGATTCGCTCGGAGCGATCTCGACGGTTAGGCAGCTGAGCGACGGCCGCGTGCTCGTCAACGACATTATCGGCCGTCGGGTGCTGCTGTTCGATTCCACGTTGACCAATGAGACCGTTGTCGCCGACACCACGAGTGCGACGGCGAATGCCTACGGCACGAGACCGGGCGGACTCATCGCGTATAAGGGCGATTCGACTCTGTTCATCGATCCCGCATCGCTGTCGATGCTGCTGATCGATCCGGCCGGCAAGATCGCGCGCGTGATGTCCGCCCCGCGCGCACAGGACGTCGGATTTCTGATCGGCGGACCATTCGGCACGCCGGGCTTCGATCCGCAGGGACGGCTCGTGTACCGCGCGCCACCGGACTTTCGCGCAATGGCTGGCGCGTTGCGTGGGGGCGGCGGCGCTCCGCCATCACCGCCCGACTCCGCCGCGATCGTTCGGTTCGATCTGGCGACGCGGAAGCTCGACACCGTCACGTTCTTCAAGACGCCGAAAATCAATCTCACGATTACTCAGGCACCGAACGGCGGGGGCGTGCGTGTGCAGTCCACGATCAACCCGATGCCGCAGGGCGACGACTGGACGCTGTTGCCGGACGGTACCATCGCGATCGTGCGCAATCGCGATTTCCATGTCGATTGGCTCGACGCGAATGGTAAGATGACGTCGACGGGCAAGATCCCGTTCGAGTGGGAGCGTCTCACCGACGAGCAGAAGGTCGCGTTCGTCGACTCGGCCAAAACCGCGATCGAGAAGCTGCGTGCTTCCGGTCAGCTTGGTTTCGGCGGAAATCAGGTCGTGACCCGCACGACGACTGAAGGCGGAGCGAGCGGCACCGCGGCGCCTTCACCCGGCCCTGCGCGTACACCGGGAGCTAGCGCGGCCCCGAGCGCTGGGGCAGCCAACACGACGACCACTGTCACTGCCGTCGGCCCCGGCGGTGCGGCGAACATCCAACTCGCGCCGATCAACATGGTCTCGCCGAGCGAGCTCCCCGACTATCGGCCCGCGTTTACTCCGGGCTCGACCCGCGCCGACGCCGAGGGCAATCTTTGGATCCGCACCAGCCAGTCGGTTGACGGCCGGCCCGTTTACGACGTCGTCAATCGCAGCGGAGACCTGGTCGACCGCGTCCAGATCCCTGCCAACCGCGTCGTCATCGGTTTCGGTTCTGGCGGGACAGTGTACCTCGCGGTGAGGGACGGGACTGTCGCGCATCTCGAAAAGGCGCACGTTCGCTAGTTCCCGGATTCTGGGACCGCTTCGGTACTGTTAGATGTCGGCCGGAGCGCCGAGATCTGTCCGCCGCCGCAATCCCCGACCGATCACGCGCGCCAACGCCATAATCGTAACCATCGGATTCACCCCCGACGACGCCGGGAATAGACTCGCATCAGCGACGTAAGCTCCTTCCAGTCCAAAAACTGCTCCGCGCTCATCACACACCGCGTCGCGCGGTGTCTTGCCGACACGGCACGTTCCCATCTGGTGCGCGCTGAAGAGAGGCAGGCGGTTCGGTGCGGTCGATGCCCGCTCGATCCGCTGGCAGAAATCTCCGATCGGCTCCCCGCGCTCCCGTTCCCAAAGCATTCGCTGGGAGTGAAGAGTCAGAATTCGATCGGCGCCGGCGGCGTGATGGATTCTCGCCACCACAGTCATCCCGTGCTTTATCAGTCGCTTTTCCTGGCGGCCGAGTCTGTAGTCGAAGTACGGCTCGCCTTTCTTCGTGACCCGCACTCGTCCGGCGCTGAAGTCGCGCGTCAGCACGATGAATGGCGCGACGTTTCGCGCGCGTTGCATCTCGTGCCGGTGTGCGCGCGCACCCGTCCACGGAATCCCGACGGCGAGCAGTCCCGGGTGGGTCGGCGCCGCTTCGATCCTGTAACCGTAATTACCGACGAGATGACTGAATTGGTCGCAGACGATTGTCTGTGGCGGTCCCTTCCACGGCTCGACGTCTTCCGGGTAAGCGCCGAGCAAAGCCACCGTTGGGTGCAGGAATAGGTGCTCGCCGAGATGCGGCGAGCGATGCCCCGATCGCATCAACAGCACGGGAGTCTCGAGCGCGCCCGCGGCCAACACCACTTTTCCAGCTCGAACCGAGACTGTGCGACTGCCGGCGGAATCGGTGTAGGTCCCTTCGACACCGGTGACTTTACCCCCGCTCTGCGTGAGTCTCCTGGCCGAGAATCCCGCGATCACCCGCGCCCCGGAGCGGAGAGCGTCCGACAGAAAAGTCGCCGCCGCGCTCTGCTTCCCACCCACGCGGCAGCCGAACATGCAGTTCCCGCACTGAGACACGTCGCAGCCGAGTGCGTTGCGGGCGATCACGCTCCAATGGTAGCCGAGCGCTTGTGCACCGCGACTGATCGCCGAATTGTTGGGATTGATCTCGCTCTCGTCCGTCGACGCCGCGATCCGTCGCCACAC
Source organism: Gemmatimonadaceae bacterium (assembly GCA_035249045.1). Classification (GTDB taxonomy): domain Bacteria; phylum Gemmatimonadota; class Gemmatimonadetes; order Gemmatimonadales; family Gemmatimonadaceae; genus UBA4720. The sequence continues at coordinate 6,210 of DATFGW010000088.1, forward strand.
CGCGTCGAGCGATTCCGTGAACGCCTCTCCCGTGAAAAAATCGCAGCCCGATCGGTCGGCCCATTCCGCGCGGACTTCGTCCGGAGTGCGAAAGCACGACTGCCAGTTGACGGTCGTCCCTCCGCCGATCGCGGAGCCCGCGAGCAGGGACATGCTGAGGTCGCGCGTCCCAGCGAGCCCGCCTTCGCGAAAGAGCTCACGCATTCCGACGAGCTCGTGCTGATCGAAATCGTCGCCGCTCCAGCCGCTGCCCGACTCGAGAACGACGACATCCTGCCCATCCGCCGCCAGCTCCGCGGCGACAACGCTGCCCGCCGCCCCCGACCCGACGACGCAGACATCGCATTCGATTCTCGACGCAATGTCGCTGACCCGTGCAACGGGGATCCTCGGCGCGGTCGCCTTCGGATTGAGCTTCGCGTCGTAGCCGGCCGAGAGAAGAAGCGCATCCGACTCCGGCGTGCCGTCAGCCGCGTAGGTGTGCAGCATCACCAGGCTTCGCGCCCCCTGGTACGCGGTGCGCAGCTGGGGCAGAGCACTGCGCGCGAGCCGGAGGAGAACGCGCTCCCGCATGGACAGCGAAAGTCGGGAGAATCGCGCGGCGCGCGCCACCAGCGATGCGATGAAAATCGGGTTCTCGAGCAGCCCGAGGAAGAGCCGGAACGCCGATCGCTTGCTGGAATCGATTAGATCCAGAGCCTGGGCGACCTTTCCGGCGACGCCCATGTCGCGCGCCGAAATGCTGAAGAGCGCGGGATCCTCCCCCGCCTCGAAGGCGAGGGACGGGACGAAAGTATCACACAGCGCCTCGAGGGCGTCGGTCTCGCGTTTGGTCAGGTTCATTGCGGCCGCGGTTCGCGCTGCCCTCAAGCTATCCATCCGCGGCAGACTTGCTATCCCGGCGCGGAAGCAGAAATTTTCCAGCCACGACGAGGAGGCTTTTCTGGCAGGTTATGATTTCACGACCAGGGTACGCGGTGCCCTGATCAAGGCGCGTGATGAAGCACACCGCCGCAATCACGAGTACGTCGGCACCGAGCATCTCCTGCTCGGCCTCCTCTCCGAGGACGATGCTCTCGTCATGGACGTGTTCGAGAACCTCGGCGTCCGCCCGATCGACGTGCAGACAACCGTCGCCGGCTACCTTACCGACGGCCCGCCCCCGGTCAGGTCGAGGATCCACGAT
>DATFGW010000089.1:0-6084 GCA_035249045.1 Gemmatimonadaceae bacterium
GCCTTCAATCTGATCATGCTCGGCGAAGACATCGCCCGCGGTCAGCGCGTCGAGTCGTTCGCGATCGATGCGTGGACCGGAACGGCGTGGAAGCAGATCGCGGCGGGTACGACCATCGGTTACAAGAGATTGATCGAGACGAAGACCGTACGCACGCCGAAAGTGCGAATACGGATCCTCGCGCGTCGCGCGCCGGAATCGATCGCCAGCTTCGGCCTGTTCCTGGAAGACTGAAACCTTTCCTCTTGACAGTTCGTTCTACATGTGTAGAATCTACACCTGTAGAAGCCAACCGAGGATTTCGATGCCCGACCGACAGCCACTGACCGAGCTCCAGATTGCGATCCTTCGCCTGCTGTGGGATCAGGGCGAGCTCACCGTAGCCCAGATCTGGGAGCAGCTCTACGCCGACCGGAAGCTGGCGCAGACGACGATCGCCACCATCGTCGCGCGGCTCCAGCGGCGTCGCATCCTCGCCCGACGTACCAAAGACCGACAGTTCGTCTATCGCGCCCTCGTCACCGAGGCCGATGTGCAGCATTCAATGGTGAGCGAGCTCACCGAGCGCCTGTTCGCGGGCGACGTCACCGCGTTGGTCAGCCACCTGCTCTCGGAGCGCGACATGACTCCTGGCGACCTCGCGCGCGTAAGGAAGATGATCAAAGACATTCGTCCCCGGACGGGAGAGTCCGTATGACCGGCAACGTTTCCTCAACCGCGCTGGCGTGGCTGCTTACCTACGCCATCCACAGCACCGTTCTCCTTGCCATCGTCTGGCTCCTCGCCCGCACCCGGCGACTCTCGCCGGGCGCTTCCGAGCTACTATGGAAGTCCGCGATGATCGGGGCGATTGTCACGTCGAGTCTCCAACTCTCGCTCGATGTTCGGCCGGCGGGAACGGTGGTTTTGCGGGAAGCGGGAGGCGGGAGGCGGGAGGCGACAAGCGGGAAGCGGGAGGCGGGAAGCGATGTGCGGACCGCGCCCGCTGTCGCGAGTCAGCCCAACGTCTCACAGCTACCGCTTCCCGCTTCCCGCCTCCCGCATCCCGCGGTTCTGATGCAGACAGGCTCCGAGCCCGCGAGCCAGCGTCCCGGCGCGATCACCACATCCTCCGCTGCCGTCTTCACCTGGGCGCTCGTCGCGATGATCCTCGGCCTCACCTACGTCGCGCGCCGGTTGATTCTCGTCGGAAGGCTCGGCGATCGCCGCGATGTTTCTGACGGACCGATGTTCGAGCTGTTGATCGAGCTCGCCGGCGACGCCGGTGTCCCGACGATCCCGCGACTCACTTCGACCTCGCGCATCTCCAGCCCGGTCGCGCTCGGCATCGACGAGATCTGCGTGCCCGAGACTGCGCTCACCGAGCTCGATCTCGATCAGCAGCGCAGCCTGCTCGCCCACGAGCTCGCGCACCTCACGCGTCGTGATCCGGTCTGGCTCGTCGTCGGCAGCCTGATCGAGCGCGTGCTCTGGATTCAACCGATGAACCGCATCGCCAACCGCGAGATCGCGACGTCGGCGGAATTTCTGTGCGACGACTGGGCGGTGCACCGCACCGGCTCCGGCCTCCCGCTCGCGCGCTGTCTGGCTCAGGTCGCCGAATGGATTCAGGCGTCGCCGCTCGGAGTTCCCGTCGCGGGAATGGCCGAGGAGCGCTCGCTGCTGGTGTCGCGCGTGTCGAGGCTCGTCGAAGACTACAAGCCCACGACCAGATCGCGGCGCGGTCTCGCCGTAGGCGCGAGCGCGGTGCTCGTCGGCACCATTCTCGTGGCGCCGGGCGTGTCCGGCAAAGCGCCGAACACCCTGCTCGCCGATGAGATCCAGACAAGTCGCTCCGTTGACCGCGGTACCCCGGGTGGCGTCAGCACGAACGTCGCCACTCCTCCGTCCGCGCCGGTTGCGGGCGCCAGCTCTCAGGAGCCTGTCGCCCGTCCGGATACCAACGCCGACACCGGTGTGGTGAACGCGCTCATCGAGCGCCTCGGCGATGAGAACGCCGAAGTGAGAAGCGCGGCCGCGCGATCGCTGGGTCGCATCAAGGATTCGCGCGCGGTGCCCGGATTGATCGGCGCGCTCAAGGATCGCGAGGCAAAAGTCCGCGAGTCGGCCGCAGAAGCGCTGGCGGAGTTCGAGGATCCACGCGCCATCAACCCGCTCACCGACCTGCTCAACGATCCGTCGAGTGAGGTCAAGAAGAGCGCGCTCGAGGCACTATCTCATTTCGATTCGAACCTGCCATCGACCGCGATCGTGCGACTGCTCAGCGATCCCGATGACGACGTCCGGCACAATGCGGCGCACCTGGTCGGGAAGATGCGCGACAGGTCCGCGACCGGCGCGCTGTCGAAGCTGATTGCAGATCGGAATGCCGATGTCAGAGAGGCCGCCATCGACGCGATCGCCGAGCTCGGGGATCCAACGGCCGTGGTAGCGCTGATGCCGGCGCTGTCCGACCCCGACCCCGACGTCAGAGAACGTGCGCTCGGCGCAATCGACGATCTCAAGGCGCCGATCTCGGCGGAAACGCTCATCACCATGATGCACGATCGCGATGCCGATGTTCGGGAGCGCGCCGCGCAGCTGGCGGGCGATCGCTCGCTGGTTGCGGCCGTGCCGGCGCTGCGCAGGCTGCTCGACGATCCGAACGCCGATGTGCGCGAGCGAGCCGTCGAATCGCTCGGCGATATCCCTGACGGCGCCGCCTACGATGCGTTGCGTGCAGCACTCACGTCGAAGGATGCGAAGGTGCGCCGCGCCGCGGCAGAAGCACTTGGTGACCGGAGATGATCATGCGCACACTTGCGGTACTGGTGGTATCCGGCGTGCTCGGCGCCGGCGCAATCGGAGCGGCAGTGAAGTTGACGCCGGCGCCAGTGTCAGTTGCAATCGATCATGAGTGGGAGAAGAGCCGCCCCGGCCCCGACTCGGGTCGGGTCGCGATTCTGATCGACGCGCTGGGCCGCACCGATCCGGTCGTGTGCGAGCTACTTGCCGACCAGCTCGGCAACTTCTGGATGGGCGGGGGAAGAAACGGCGTCGGTAGATTGGCTGCCGCCCCAGCCACCGTGCAGGTCTCGAAGGATTCGATCGGCGGCGCAATCACCGACCCGCGCGCGATCAACCGACTGGTCGCCGAGCTCGATGGTCCGAATGCGTGCACGCGACGGGTCGCGAGCAAGCTGCTCGGCAACAGCAACGTCACGTCGGCGCGCCTGAACGGTCTGCTGACCGATGCATCGGCGAACGTGAGAGAGTCGGCGGCGATGGCTGCGGGTGCCGGAGAGAAGCACGATGCACTGCCTGCTCTCGAGCGTGCGCTCGACGATCGTTCGCCCGCGGTCGCGGCGATGGCGGCGTGGGCGCTCGGCGAAATCGAAGATCATTCGTCGGTACCGCCGCTGCTGAAGCTCGTTCGGGATGGCGACGTGAAGGTCCGGCTCTCCGCGATCTGGGCGCTGGGGCAGATCGAAGATGCTCGCGCCGTGCCCGACATCGTTGCGGTGCTCCGCGATGGAAATCCGGCGATCAGAGAGATGGCGGCGGATGTGCTCGGCGATATCGAGAAGGATGACGCGCGCGAGCCTCTGGAGCGCGCGCTGGCGAGCGATGCCGACGCAAAGGTTCGCGCGGAGGCCGCGGAGTCACTCGGGCAGATCAGCTCCGCGCTGTCGGGGCCGGCGCTCGGGAGGGCGTTGTCCGATGCAGACATTACCGTGCGTCGCGCCGCGGCGGAGGCGCTCGGAGATCTCGACGAGCTTCGCGTTGCGCCGAACGGTCTGGTTGCCGCGCTTTCAGCGGGCGATCCCGAGCTGCGCTACCACGCCGCGAGGGCGCTCGCCGAGATTCACGATCCGGCCACGACTTCGGCGCTGATTGGTATTCTCTCGAGCCCGGACGCCGAGCTGCGGAAGGATGCAGTCGAGGCGCTGGGAGAAATTGGGACAGCGCCGGCTGTCGACGCGATTACCAAGGCGTTGAGCGATCGCGATCCAGAGGTCCGCAAAGCGGCGGCGGAAGCACTCGGCGATATCAAGGACAGTTAGTCCGTAGTCGTCTGAGACTGTAGCCCCTCGACTGGCACCCCTAGTCCCAAAGTCGGCAGGTGGGAGACATGGACAGGTGCGAGTGTTTCAGTCTGTCGTGCTTTGGATCTACAGGAAACGCGAGGCTGCGAGACGCGAGTATGACAGCTAAAACACTTCCAGCTGTCCAGTCTCCAGACTGCCGGCTTTGGGACTACAGGGACGCGCCGAAGCGCAGCGAATGCCGAACTTGATGCCGCAGCCCGCACTTAGTGTCCCAACCCGCAGTCAGTCAGCAACCCGCAGTCAGTCAGCAACCCGCAGTGGCAGTTGGTCCGTGATTCCGTAGCTCTCTGGCCGACTAACTACACCCGTTCCCCACTGTGATTTCAGCTTCACGCGGTGTCTATTTGATAACATGGACACCGCCTACGATTTTTCCTCGCGCCGCGTCGACATTCAGCGGGAGCTGACGGCGTACATCAGCTTCAAGGGAAATTGCGAGGAAGCGTTCAGATTTTACGAGGAAGTGCTGGGCGCGAAGCTCGGCCTGATGTTCCGCTACGCGGACTCGCCGATGGCGGACGTCGTTCCGCCTGGCTGGGACACCCGCATCATGCACGGCAGCATCACGATCGCGGCGCAGCGGCTCGAGGGCGCCGACGTTCCGCCCGAACGTTACGAGGAACCGAAGGGCTTCTCGCTTTCGCTCAACGTGCCGAGCGCGACCGAGGCGGAGAAGCTTTTCGAGCGATTGTCCGAAGGCGGACGAGTTGTCTACGCGATCGAGAAAACTTTTTGGTCAGAGCGATTCGGGATGGTCGTTGACCGGTTCGGCATCCCGTGGATGATCAACTGCGAGACTCCTGGCTGACGCGCTCCTAATCTCCGACCGCTGCCCGCAGACCGAGGAAAGCCGCCGTTACGATACCGACGCCGAGCAGCATCGCGATCGTTCCGAAAACGGTGAACTTCATTGCGTCGACCGATTTGACTTGAGCTAACGGGACGCCAAGGCGCACGGGATCGCCGGCTCCCATGTACGTTGACCCGAAGAGGCTATCCGCCCGCACCATTGGATCTCTCAGCACCACCGAAGTCCCATTGGTAAGCGTCACGCGAACCTGCCTCGGATTGCCAGCCAGCGAACCTGCTGGCGCGGGAACCTGCGTCCGATACCAGTCGTGACAGCCCGCGAGCGATGTGACGAGCGCGCCCAGCAAGAAAACTCTAGACAACGTCATCGACCGCTCTCCTTGACGTACTTGATGCGCGGTGGTGGTCCTTTCGATCCTTCCACCAGATAAGCGAGAACAACCATCCCGCTGGGAAGTCTCTTCAAATCGCTCAGCACCAGCTTCGCCGAGCTGCCGGGCGGAAGCAGCGGAATGCCAGAACCGATGAGCACCGGATTCACCGCAACTTCCACGGTGTCGACGAGGCCCGCGTCGAGCAGATGGCGAAACAGCTCGCCACCGCCGAACAACCAGATATCACGACCGTTTTTTTCTTTCAGGGCGGACACGACTGTGCGCGGATCGTCGTTCACGATGCGCGCCCCGTTCTTTGAGCCGGCCGGCAGCGTCCGCGAGAACACGATCACGTCGATGCCCGGCATCGCTACGTTCCCCGCTGCGGCGAGCCCGACCTCGTAGGTCTTCCGGCCCATCACCACTGTGTCGAACTGCTTGTACAGCGCGGCAAAATCGACCGCGGGGTCGGGGACGATCCAGTCGTACTCGCCGCTCGGCCCGGCGATGAAGCCGTCGAGGGTCATCGCAACCTGATAGCGCAGACGGCGGCTCACGGCTCCGCTACCTCGGCGGCATGATCGGCCATCACTCCTCCTACCGGAAGCAGATTGAGGGTTGGCCGGAAACTCGTACAGGGTCAGCCGACTTTCAACCCTTTTGGCAGGTATCGTATCTAATAGTAGCCGACCCCTACAGGACACCCGCCAATGCCCCGCTCTATCGTATTCCGTTTCGCGCTCGCCGCATCTCTCTGCGCCACCGCCGTCACCGCCCAGACCAGCGACCGCGGCGAGCGTTGGCGCGACAAC
>DATFGW010000090.1:0-24027 GCA_035249045.1 Gemmatimonadaceae bacterium
ACGGAGGCATCCGATGCAGTTGCCCCAGGTGAATTACCTCGCTGTGCTGGTCGCTGGAATCGTGTTGTTCCTGCTCGGAGGGTTGTGGTACTCCCCCGCCCTGTTCGCCAAGCGCTGGATCGCCCTGCAGGGCCGAACCGAAGAGCAGATGAGGGCCGACGCCGCCCGCTCCAACATGCCGGTGATGTATCTCCTCGCATTGATCTGCGCGCTCATCATCGCCTGGGCGATGGCGGTGCTTGCCAATCCGTTCGTCCCCGCCGCTTTCACCACCGCTGGAAACTGGATCTGGCGCGGCGTGAAGCTCGGCGTGTTCTGCTGGTTCGGCTTCGTGCTGCCAACCACCTACGCCACGGCTCTCTTCTCGATGAAGCCCAAGCAGCTGTGGCTCATCGACGCCGGTTACAACCTCGTCTCGTTCATTCTCGCCGGCGCGATCATCATGGGCTGGACGGGGATGACCGCTCACTACTAGCCGCGCGCGTGCGCGCCGTTTTTCTTAAGGCTGGTACCAGCGTTGCACGGTTCCGCTTCAATCAGCCCAGGAGGAAGTTCATGTCGTACTCGGGTTTAACGCGCGCGCTCGCAGGCGGCGCGGCGATGGCGATCGCCTTTGCATCGGTGGGCGGCGCGCAAGCCGCCAAGTCAGCGAAGGCAAAGCCGAAGGCCGCGGTGCACGCCGCGAGCTTCAAGGTCTCGGCTCCCGACTTCGTTACCAAAGGACGCGTCGACGCCAGTCACGTCTTCAATGGAATGGGGTGCACTGGTCAGAACATCTCGCCGGCTTTGCAGTGGTCGAATCCGCCGGCGGGGACAAAATCCTTCGCCGTCACCATGTACGATCCCGACGCACCCACCGGCAGCGGCTGGTGGCACTGGGTGATGTACAACATTCCGGCGAACGTCACCGGCCTCGCGGCCGGCGCTGGAAATGGGCGCAACGCTCCGCGCGGCAGCGTACAGGGCCCGACGGATTTCGGCACTCGCGGTTACGGCGGACCGTGCCCGCCGCCGGGTGACAAGCCCCACCACTATCACCTCACGGTGTTCGCGCTCAAGGTCGACAAGCTCGACATCCCGGGCAACGGCACCGCGGCGATGGTCGGCTTCAACCTGCACGCCAACACGCTCGCGAAGGCGCAGGTTACCGGGCTGTACGCGAGGTAGTAGTCGAATCGGCGGCCGGCTTGAGGACGTCCTTCGCGTTGACGTAGAAAGTCTTGTCGACGCTGAAGTCCTCGGGCCGGCCGAGTTTTACCGCCACTGATTTCCAGCTCTCGGTCGGACGAATCCACCCGTACCGACCCGTCGATGTCGTGACCTTGACCGGCATCGCGAAACCCGGCACCACGTTCGTCCACCGATACGACAGCTTCTGTCCCTCGAGCTTGTACTCGAGCGTCGGAATCTTCGTCGTCCGCAGATACTGGTCGAAGACCTTGCCGAGTTTCATGCCGGCGGCGCGGCTCATGTAGTCTTCGATCTGCTTTGTCGTGACGGTCTGGTGCCAGAACGTCTTGTTGAGTCCGCGGAGGATGCCGCGCCACCTGGCATCGTCGTCCACGAGTTGCCTGATGGTGAGCAGCATGTTGCCGCCCTTGTCGTACATGTCGCCCGAGCCCTCCGCATTCACGCCGTAAGCGGCGATGATCGGCTTGTCGTTCCGAATCAGCTTGCGCTGGCCGATGGTGTATTCCTCGCCCGCCTTTTTCCCCTGCTGGCACTCCGTGTAAAGCCCCTCGGCGTAGGTCGCAAAGCTCTCGTGGATCCACATGTCGGCCTGGTCCTTCATGGTGATGCTGTTGCCCCACCATTCGTGCGCGCTCTCGTGGATGATGATGAAATCCCACTGCATCCCGTGGCCGGTCGCGGACCGGTCGTGCCCGAGATAACCGTTCTTGTAGAGATTGCCGTAGGCGACAGCGCTCTGGTGCTCCATGCCGAGGTGTGGGGTCTCGACGAGCTTGTAGCCGTCCTTGTACCACGGATACGGGCCAAACCAGGTCTCGAAGCACTGCAGCATTGGCTTGACCTGCGAGAATTGTTTTTTCGCGGTGTCGAGGTGGTAATCGAGCGGATAGAAATCGAGGGTGAGCTTTCCGTCTTCGCCGTCGAAGGTGTCACTGTAGTGGGCGTAGTGTCCCGCGTTTACAGCGACGTCGTAGTTGTTGATCGGATTCGAGACGAACCACTCGTAGGTGACGCTGCCATCGGGATTGGGCGTCGTGGAACGAAGTCGGCCGTTCGACACGTTGAGCAACGAATCGGGGACGGTGATGGCGATGCGCTGGCTGTCGGGCTCGTCGCCCAGATAATCCTTGTTCGGCCACCATACGCTGGCGCCGAGTCCTTCATTGGCGGTCACGATCCATCTGCGGCCGAGGCTGTCGCGCGCCCAAACGAATCCTCCGTCCCACGGTGGATGCACTGCAGTGGTGGGCTTGCCGTGGTAGTAGACGGCGATGGTTTTTTTCGCCGCGACTTTCTGCGGCGCTATGAGCGTCACGAAGAAAGCGTTGCCGTCGCGGCGCGCGCTCAGCTCGAGCCCGTCCTGCACGATGCTGTCGACGACGAGCGGCATCTGCAGATCGATCTGCATCTCCCGCCGCGACGCAGCTTTCAGAACGCGGTACGTGATTGCGTTGTAGCCAACGATGCTGCTATCGACCGGATTGACCTTGACGTGCAGATCGTAGAACGACGCATCCCACCACGACCGCTCCGGCCTGTTTGAGCCGCGGATGGTGTCGGCGTGGGTGAAGGACGGGGTCTGGGTCGCGGCTACAGCTGGGAGTAAAAGGCAAAATAAGACTACCGGCGGGAGGCTGTGGGTCGCACGGCGAGAGGCCCCGAGCGATTTGCGACGATCTTTTCGCAGCGCCAGCCCGTGGCCTCCCGCCGACCCGCACTCGGCCTCAGGCCGGTAGTCTTGCTTTGCAGTTATCACTGCCTGCCCCCGATCTGGTATTCTTTCGGCGGCTCCGCCCCGAGAAGATTCTTGACGAAATAATCCCAGCGCCGGCGAATCATGTACGGCTCGTTGCCGAAGCCGTGGGTCCGATTGGGAAGCATCAGCAGATCGAAATCCTTGTTGGCGCGAATCAGCTCGTTCACCACGAGGAGCGTGTTGTAGGGCGGCACGTTGTTGTCGGTGGTGCCGTGCGCCAGGAGCAGCTTGCCTTTGAGGTTCTTCGCGTAATTCTGGTTCGCCTCGGCCGCGTAGTTGTCGCTGCCGTCGGGCGTGCGAACGAGTAGGCCCTGATAACGCTCGCCCCAGTCGTCCTCGTACTCACGCTGATCGTGATTGCCCGCCTCGGCGATTCCCACCTTGAAGAAATCCGGATATCGGAACATCGCGTCGGCCGTTGCAAAACCGCCGCCCGAATGGCCGTAGATCCCCGCGCGATCGATGTCGATGAATGCGAATCGACGCGCGAGCTCCTTCATCCCAGCGACCTGATCTGGAAGCGTGTTGTCTCCCATCTTGCCGAAATAGGCGTCGTGAAAAGACTTCGATCGCCACGGCGTCCCCATGCCGTCGATCTCCACTACCACGAAGCCGAGCTCGGCGAGAGCCTGCGCATCGCCGCGCGCCGGCGAGAAGCTGCGGCCGCCGACGCTCCCCGTCTGCGGTCCCGGATAGATATGGTTGACGATCGGATACTTCTTCGACCGGTCGAGATTGGTCGGCAGGTACATCAAGCCGTAGAGATCGGTCTTCCCGTCGCGCGCCTTGACGGTGATCGGGGTCGGCGGCTTCCAGCCGGTCGCGGTCAATCTCGAGATGTCCGCCTTCTCCAGAGTGACGATAGTCTTGCCGTTAAGATCGCGGAGCACCGTCACCGGCGGCACATCGGGTCGCGAATAGCTGTCGACGAAATACCTGCCCGACGGCGCCAGGTCGATCTCGTGATCGGCATTCTCCGGCGTGAGGAGCGTGAGACCGCTTCCATCGAGCCTGATCTTGTAAAAAGCCCGGAAGTACGGATCCCAGCCCTCCTCTTTCGCGTTGCCCACGAAATAGATCGTGCGCGTTGCGGGATCGATGCGGCGTACCTGCCCGACGTTGCCCTCGCCGCTGGTGATTTTGTTTTTCAGCCGGCCGGTGTTGAGATCGTAGAGGTAAAGCTGACCCCAGTCGTCGCGCTCCGAGAACCACACCACCTCGTTTGTCGCCGGGAGAACGTGCCAGTTGACCATCCCGTTCCCCGACTCGTACTGCGTGGCGACGTCTTCGCGGAAGACATCGCGCACCGCTCCCGTCGCGGCGTCAGCGATGCGAAACACCTCGTGCTTGTGATCGCGTGACGTGGATACGAACGCGATGTGGGAGCCGTCCGGGTACCATTCGACATCGGCCCACTCGCTGCCGCGACACGCGACGTGATCGCACAACGTCGAGCGGTGTGCGTCCGGTGGCATCTGGAATCGGATCACGCGAGGCGCATCGACGTCGATCACGACACGCTGGATCATCGAGATCACGCTGTCGCCCGGCAGCGGATACTTCCACTGCTCGAGCTCGGGGTGTCCGACCTTCGTGTGCACCAGGTACATCTCGCCGAGTGGGCGATCGTCCTGCTGGAAGGTCGCGATCTTCCGTGAGTCGGGTGACCACAGCAGGATCGGCCGATTGCTGCGGATCCAGCCGGCGTTGTCAGTGGCGTAGCCGAAATCCTTGACCCCGTCGGTGGTCAACTGAGTCTCACGGCCTGTTGCAACGTCGCGCACCCACAAATTCGAGTCGCGAATGAAGGCAGCGCGCTTGCCGTCGGGCGACACCGATTCGGCGCGGCCCGCCGGTCCCCGCTGCCGTGTTTCCTGGAGCCGCGTGACCTCGCGTGGATCGAGAGCGCCGCCGCACCGATCTGTCTCGGGACTGCAGAGTACCCGCGTGCCGCGCGCCGGATCGACGAGCACGAACTGATTCCGATTTTCGCCGGCGATCCGGTAGCCGAATCTGTCGTTCGCGAGCCAGGTCGGCTGCACGCCCATCCCCGCGACGAGCGGTAGAGTGTTCTGTCGGAGGAACTTTTCGGCATGCGCGTAGTCGGCCGCGGTGACGGTTGGTGTCTGCTGCGCTGTGAGCGGCGTGACGGACACGACACCAAATAGCAACGCTATGCATCCAAACCCCGCCCAACGCCTCGGTGGGAGGTCGACTGTCATCGAATGAGTCATTTTGATGTGCAATGGTTTAATTGCCGCCGCCGGAAGTCGATGTCGGCTGCGTGCGCGGCCAGACGTTGTCTCGCGCGTTCCGATCCGGGAATCGCGCGTAGGGATCGAGCGTGATGCGCGTGATCGTCCGGTCACCCAACTCGAGCGGAGCGATGAATGTACGGCTGCCACCAAACCAGACATCTACCGGATAGGTAATCAGCGCGGTGTTGGCGTCGAGCCATTTCGTCGATTCGGTGATGCCTGCACCTATCGATCTGCTCGTCGGCGCCGGAGCTCCGGAGCCGCCCGGAGCCATCTCCACCTTGAGCACCACCGGCGATGGCATCTCGCCGTCCTGCCGAACCGTCACTGAAGTACGTCCGCCGGCTGTGCTCACGTTCTGAATCGATTCGTCGACGCGCTCGGTGGTGAACAGCCAGTAGTACCAGAACCAATCGAGATTCTGGTGTAGCGCGTTATTCATGAAATTGGCGTAATCCCAGGGCGACGGGTGCTTGAACCGCCACGTCTTCGCGTAATCGCTCATCGCCCGCCACACCGCGCTGTCGCCGACGACGCCGCCCAGCGACGAGAGCATCAGCGGCGCCTTGCCGTACGCCTGGAATCCGTAGAGCGGACCCGCATAGTTGCCGTCCCACATCAATGGCGGCTCACGCTCGTCCCCGCTCACCGCGCCGTACGACATCCCAAGGCTGTCCAGCTTGTACGGCTTTCCATCGAGATCCGCGTCAGAGAGGATGTTCATGTACTGATTGAAGCCTTCGTCCATCCAGCCGTACCAGGTCTCGTTGACCCCGACCATCATCGGCCACCACTGGTGACCCGTTTCGTGATCGGCGGCAAAGACGGCAGACATGATGAACATCGGGTACTCCATCCCGAGCTCCGGACCATCCACCATCGTCAGCTGCGGGAAAGCGTAGGGCATCCAGAGGTTGGAGTAGAACTGCAGCGCGTGCCGGAGCACGCGCACTCCGTCGGCGAATCCCTGGGTGTGTCCGGGCAGATAGAGAATGTTGAAAGGAATCGCACCGCAAGTCGGTATGGTCGCGCGCGATGCGTCCCACACGAACTGGTTGGATGTCCCCCACGCGAAATCGGCCACGCTGTCGGCGACGAAGTGCCAGACCAGCCTGCCATTCGTCCCCGTAGCCGTCGACTTCCCGGGGCCACGTTCGGCGGCAGTCACTACGTGTTGGGTCGCGTCTGATTCCAGAACATGCGACAGTCGCTCGCGCTCCGTCGCAGTGAGAACCTGGGTTGGATTCTGGAGCACGCCAGTCGCGCCGACGATCCAGCCCGCGGGCACATCGATGCTGACGTCGAAATGACCGAAGTTGTTGTAGAACTCGGCATCGCCGAGATACGGGTCGGTGTCCCAGCCGCCGTAGCTTCTGTCGCCGAGCCGCAGATCGTCGAACACCGCGACGCGTGGATACCACTGCGCAACCTGATAGAGTGTGTCGGCCCAGCGTCCCATGCGGAATCCGCGGCCGCTCGGAATCGCCGGGACCTCGAAGCTCCAGTCGGCCTCGAGCGTTCCGCTCGAGTGCGCGGCGATCGGATTTGCGAGCGGAAAGCGCGCCGATGTCTGGCGCAGAATTCTCGCGATCGGTGTCGAGCGACGAGTGGTGCCGGGAATCGGCGAGCCGAGGGTGTCGTTAACGGGGAGCGACTGACCGTTGAGCACCAGCCGGGTGATCTTCATCCCGCTCGTGATCGCATCCATGACGTCGGTACGCGCGCCCTCGGGCCTGAAGATGTTCTGATCCAGCCGCAGCACGACGCTGCGCATGGCGGAGTCGCTGTTGTTGCGGAAGGTGACCGTTTCGTGGCCGGTGACGATCGAGGTCGCGCTGTCGAGTCGCGCGTTGATCTTGTAGTCGGTCCACACCTGCCAATAGTTGCGGCCGGGGCGACCCGAGGAATCGCGCGTCCCCTGCGCGAAGGCACGCCTGATCATGTTCTGCATCGGCAGCGTGCGGCGCACGGCGCGCTCTGGCGCAGTGGTGGTCGGCTGGATCTGCGTCGACACCGGTGGAGCGGTGGCGGTGGCCTGTGCGCAGCCGATGAGCGGCGCAACTGCGAGTAGGGCGAAAGCGGAAGCGCGTAGAAGTCGTCCTGACATCCTTGCTCCGAGAGAGTGGGTTGGCCGCTGCACCCGTCGTCCACGACGGCGCGCCTTGAGAAAAGTAGTTGATGCCCGGCCCGCAGCGTATGATTTACGCATGACAGAGGGAGCAGCGTTGAATTTCGAGCTTGACGAAGCGATCCCGGTTCTGGAGCGGGCACCCGCGGTGCTTCTCGCGCTGCTCGACGGCCTGCCCGATCGCTGGACGCGCGTTGACGAAGGCCCCGAGACGTGGAGTCCCCGCCAGGTGATCGGGCATCTAATTAACGGTGAGCGGACCGATTGGATTCCGCGCGCGCGAATAATTCTGAAGCAGGGTAAGTACCGAAAGTTCGATCCATTCGACCGCTTCGCGGAGCTGAACTCTCCGCGTCCACTCACGGAGCTATTGGCGGAGTTCGACCAGCTGCGGAGCGGAAACATCGCGACGCTCCGCGGCTGGAATCTGACCGACAAGGATCTCGATCTCACCGGCGAGCATCCCGAGTTCGGCAGCGTGACGATGCGGCAGCTGCTTGCGACGTGGGTCGTTCACGATCTGTCGCACATCGCGCAAATCACTCGGACGATGGCGCGCGCCTACACTGCGGCGGTGGGACCGTGGACGGCGTACTTCCGGGTACTGCAACGGGGACAGCAGTAAGGATGGATCGACTCGCGGCTAGGGATAACGCGTTGCGGGTGGCGGGTAGCACGGTGGCCGGTTCCCGGTAAACTGCATTGATGACGTGTCGGAGCGCGCCGATGGTAAACCCGACCTGCGTTTCCGATAACTCCACTTGAGACGTCGGCATCGCAGCTCACCGGGAACCGGCCACTGTGCCTCCGGCAACCCGCAACGCGTTGTCCCCGAAGGCGAGTAAATCCCAACCCGTCGGCCAATCGCTTACACCGTGCGAAGATGCAGAAAAACCCCGCAGGGGGCTGCCTGCGGGGTTGCGTGTAGAGAGCGTCTGCGATCGCTCTTTGGGTGCGCAATTCTCTGGAGTACTTGTAGCGATCGACAAAATCCGACCGCACACCATTGGACAAAATGCCGGGCATCAGGGTTTATTCTTCCCGGCGCATTTTTCTCTACGTGATTCGAAACGTCGCGGTTTCGAAATCCCCAACTCAAGCGAGCCATGCCGCAGAGTTTCCCCTACGCGACCCATCTCGACATCAAGTATCAGCCGCTGGAGATAGTGGACGTCCCAGCGCTCGTCGATGGGGTGCGCGACAAGTGGTACAACCAGACGCTGTGCAAAGTGAACGACTCGGTCGTCCGGCTCGGCGTGATGCAGGGCGAGTATCACTGGCACAAGCACGACGATCTCGACGAGTTCTTCTACGTCGTCTCGGGCACTTTCCTGATCGATCTCGAGGGCCGAACCGTGGAGCTCGCCGAGCGTGAGGGATTCGTGGTGCCCAAAGGCGTCGTGCACCGCACCCGCGCGCCGGAGCGGGCGATCATTCTCATGGTCGAAGGGGCGGGAATCGTTCCGACCGGTGACTGACAACTTCAAAAGAAAACTACCGGCGGGAGGCCCTGGGCGGGCCGGCTCGAAGCCGGGGGCTCATCTCCGAAATATCAAGGAAGACTACCAGCCAGGAGCTTCGGGCGGAGCAGCTGGCGGCACCGAGCACGGATTGGATGAACAGCGTGGGTTGGCTCCGAGTGCTGTTTCCAAAAAGAAGCTCGGAGCCGCGCGCTGCTCCGCCCGATGCTATTAGCTGGTAGTCTTCTTTAGTATCGAGGAAACGAGCTCCCAGCCTCGAGCCGGCCCGCCCAGGGCCTCCCGCCGGTAGTGTTCTTTCTGCAGTTCCTCCAAGTCCACCCGACGCTATCGGCCCAGAACGAAATCCTTCTCGAGCACCTGACTCTCCGGCAGCGCCACCTTCTCCGAAACCGTCGGCTTACCCGCGATGCTGACCTTCACCGTCGCCTGCGCTCCGCGGGTGAAGCCGCACATCAGGTACGATCCGTCGCTGTTGGTATCGGTCTCCACCGTCCGCTGCTGATTGGTCGACACCAGTCGGCCGTTCTCCTCCACCCACAGGATCTGCCAGGTCGCCCACACGTGCGCGTTCGGCACCGGCTTGCCCGCGGCATCTCTTACGTAGCCGGCAACGAACCCCTGTGCTTCAGTGCCGGTCTCGTTCCGACCGCAAAGCTGCCGGCGCAGAGTGCCGTAGGACGGCAGTATGATCGATGCCTGGCCACGAGTGCCTGGCAGCACCGAGATCGATTGCACCCGATCAGCAACGTGAAACAGCCGCAGTCGCGGATGCTCGAATACAATGCTGTCCGTGAACGGCGTAACGATCGCCAGCTCATATCGGCCCGCCGAGTTCGTCACCGTTCTGTAGCGGCCACCCCCGGACCAGACCTGCACACCCGGAACTCCGCGGCCGCTGCTGCTGTCGAACACGATTCCAACGATCGACGACTGATTCGCGTCGG
This sequence comes from Gemmatimonadaceae bacterium, assembly GCA_035249045.1. Classification (GTDB taxonomy): domain Bacteria; phylum Gemmatimonadota; class Gemmatimonadetes; order Gemmatimonadales; family Gemmatimonadaceae; genus UBA4720. Next base: position 9,759 of record DATFGW010000090.1, read on the forward strand.
CCTGGGAATCCTCGGGATCACTGGTTCCGATCCCGCCCGTCGTCGCCGCGCCGGATACTCCTGTCCGTGCGCCGGCCGTCGCCACACCCGCTGGACGCGCCGATCCGGCCGGACGAGCCGCTCCCCCAACCTCCTGGTATCCGACCAGACTGTCGTGCGGAGCCGCGGGCGCGCCCACTTCGTTCGTCGTCACTCGCGCGACCCTCGGCATCCGGATGTACCATCGCGGAACGATCCAGCGACCGTCGGCGAGCTGCTCGAATTCCAGACGACCCGTCGTTCTCGCAATGCGCAGCGGGATCGGAAGATTCACGTAATCGAAGTTGAGCGAGCGCAGCGCGTTCGTTTTCGGATCGAGCCACAGCACACCGGTGAGATCGGCAGGACCGGCGACTCGCGCGGGACGGAACTCGAGACCCGTGAGCCCCGCTTCCTGTCCGTATCCACGGATTGCCGTGTAGCAGTGCGACTTCACGAACTGATCCGAGACCAGCGTCCCGGCATCGGGTGCGCGGTAAACCTCGCTGGCGCCACCGTCGCCACGCCGCGTGGAATCGAGCTGCTCCCAAGAGATTCCTGTCAGCGGCCGCCGCGAGATCCGGTTGCGCGCCTCGCTGCGCTCGGAGACGATGCCGAGGTTTCGATCGAGCACCCGCTCGTACAGATCGACATCCAACGGAACCTGGCCCTGTGCTTCCGTCATCGCGTTGGCGCTGAGCGCCTTCTTGACCTGCACCCAAATGTCGCCAGCCGGAGTGCCGGGGCCGGTCATCTGTTGACATGCGCTCTCGCTCCGAATCACCACCGGTGCCGGTGCGCGGGTCGGCGCCATTCCTGCCCTCACGATCACCGGTCGATCGCCGAGGTGTAGCTGCACGGAAGTCCAGGTATCGAAGCCGACTTTGTCGGCGCGCACTCTGTAGGGGCCACGAGTGGGTGCGCGCAAATCGGTGCGGCCGCTTTGGTCACTGAATCCGCCGCCCAGCGGGAACATTCCCGAGGAGTCGAACAGCGCGACGTTCGCGCCGACGATTGGCCGGCCGGTGGCAGCTTCTACTACTTCAACGCGGACGTCTTGCGCGCCTGCAGAGACAGCGGCGGCAGCGATTGCCGCAACGATTGGTATCGATCGGAGATGCATGGATGGAGCGCCTTCTAACGGGGTTAATTAAAGGACGCTCCAGATAGGGTCGGGGTTTTGACCCAAGGCCTGAATCAGGTCAGGCCCCGAAACGGTGCATCGGCACCGCGCATTGGCTTAGGCCAGAGCATCCTCGCCGAAATTCTCCTCGAACGGCGACCTTTTCCGCGACGAATCGGCAGGCGCCTGATCCGCTACCTCGACGGCCTCGGCCTCCTTACGCGTTCCTGTCGCAGCCCCCTTCTCGCCACGCTTCCGCTCCATCACGAGCTCCTTGATCCATTCCTCGACCCGCGCCGCCTTGTCGTCGTCGAGCATCTCCTCCTCGTGCTGGATCGGCGACACGAGTCTGGCGCCGCTCTCGACCACGATCGCCTGCAGCAAACTCTCCCACGTTTGCGCCTGCATTCCTTCGCCGAGGGTGCGCACCGCGAGCCAGTCGGCGAGGTTGGCCGGTCGGTCGTACACCTGCACCTGGAAGCGGATCAAATCGGCGATCTGCTCCGACAGGAACCTGATCGCCCCCGCCAGCGGATGACCGCCGAGCGTAACGAGTACAGCTTCATTGGACGTCAGCTTTTCGACGCGGACCTGGACGTTTCCCCGCACCGGAAGCGACATCGTTATCGTCGTTCCATTATCGAGAACCGTCGGCGTGCCAGGCTCCGCGTGGAGATCCATCATGAACGGAGTCAGCTCGCCGAAGCGCACCCGGAACCGCGCGAAGAGCTCCTCGGCGGCAAGCGGACTGCCGGACAGGTCGATCCAGAAGCGCTTGCGCTTGAGCGACCCAACGCCCTGGTCGGGGGTCTGCTCCGGTTGCACGTCGGCGAGCTTGCGCAGGCCGCTGTCGAGCGGTGTCGGCTTGAGGTGGAAGACGCTGGTGAGCGCGTTGGTGCCGGGGGTCCTGATGAAGTTGCCCTCGCTGAGCATCGTCACCTGACTCTCGCTGATCGGCAGTTTCGCGCCGAGCAGGCTGGCCATGGTTATGCCGGCGTTGGCGATGAACGACGGAATTGGAATGCGGGCAGGACTGCGCCCGGTAATCTCCGAGAGGCTGTCCAGAATCTCGTTGATCGACGTCCGCTCCTCGCCCGCGAGCTCGAGGGTTCGGCCATGCAGATCGGTGCGCCGCACCGTTTCGGAGATGGCGGCGACGAGGTCGTCGACCCAGATCGGCTGAAACTTGTCGTCCCCGCCGCCGATTACCGGGACTACGGGCAGGGTTCTCACCATTGTGAGAAGGAGCGACATGACATCGTCGCCTGGTCCATAGACGTTTCCCGGACGGAGAATCGTCCAGCCGCCCGCGAAGCCGCGCACGACCTCCTCGGCGCGACGTTTCGAGCGGTGATAGGGCGACGTTCCCGCCTCCGCCCCCAGGGAAGATATGAAGATGAAGCGGCCGACTTTGCATCGTTCCGCCTCGCGCACAACGTTTCGGGTGCCTTCTACGTTGACGCTCTCATAGGTGAGCCTGGGCGGTGATTCCTCGACGATCCCAGCGATGTGGAGCACCAGGTCGCAGCCTTCGGCGCAACCTTTGAGCTCGTTCTGATCGCAAACGCTCGCCGGCCACGACTCGACGCCGTCCGGCCACTGCTTCGCATCGTCGGTCGCATTTCGGGTCAGCAGCCGCACTTCGTGCCCGTGCTTGACCAGATCCGTTATGGCGGCCTCGCCGATCACGCCTGTCCCACCTGTCACCAGAACCTTCATCTCGTCTCCTCGCCTTCCGCCAAGGTGCGTCGGCGCTCGCCATCGTGGTTTGCCAACGCCTGGGCACATAGGGGCAGATTGGGTGCCACTTCAGGGCCTCAATTCGCGGAAATGAGTGACCGGCCGAGCTTTGACCTCGTCAATTCGGGGGACACGAATGTCCCTGAACACTGGGGAGGGGGAAGTTGTCTTCTAAAGTCGTCTGGTCGGCCGCGCTGCTTGCGCTCGCCGCCTGCAACAGCGCCAAGAAGCCTTACATCATCGGAGCCGCGGGCCCATGGAAGCAGGGCTACGGAATCCAGAACCTGCAGGGAGTAGAGCTGGCGGTCGAAGAGATCAACAACGCGGGTGGCATCAACGGCCACGCTCTGCGACTGATCTCCCGCGATGACGACGGCGAAGGCGACAAGGCCGCCAAGATCGCCCAGGATTTCGTCGCGACCCGCTCGATTTCCGCGGTCATCGGACACGTGAATTCATCGGGCATGCTCGCCGCCGCTCCGGTTTACGACGGCCAGCTGCCCGCAATCGCGACCAGCGCCACCTCTCCCGATCTCACCGGCATTTCCAGCTGGGTGTTCCGCATCATCTCCAGCGATTCGCTCAACGGCATCGCCCTCGCCAACTTCGCGTCCAAGTTCGGACAGCGCGGACCGGCGAGTGTTGCCGTGCTCTACGAGAACAACACCTACGGCCGCGGTCTCGCCGATTCTTTCCGTCGCTCCTTTCACGGCGACATCCTCAGCCTCGATCCAATCGACGCCGATCTGCAGAGCGCCGAGCCGTACATAGCCTACCTCAAGATGCGGAAGCCGAAGATCGTTTTCGTCGCCGGCCGCGTCGCGTCGGGTCTCAAGATTCTGGAGGAAGCGAGGCGTCAGGGCTTCAATCCGATCTTCGTTGGCGGGGACGGATGGCAGGGCATTCTCGCCGACACCGCGACCGCGGAAGGCGCCTACATCGGAATGTCATTCACCCCCGAAGATCCCACCCCGCCCGCGCGCGCCTTCGTAGCGGCGTACGAAAAGAAGTACCACAGCCAGCCCGACGCCCACGCGGCACTCGCTTACGACGCCACCAAGCTGGTTGCGCAGGCGCTAAAGGAAAAAGGGCCCGATCGGCGGGCGATCCGCGATTACCTCCATTCGCTGAACCGTGAGACCGCGTACGCGGGCCTCACCGGTCCGGCGTACTTCGAGGACACCGGTGATCCGGTCGGCATGCGGTTCCGCGTGTTGCGCGCCCACAATGGGCAGCTGGCCGTCGCGGAGGCGAGATGAAGACCACCTTCAGATTTCAGACGATTCGACAGGTTCTGACGGTCGGATTCTCGTTCCTGATTCTGCTGCTCGTCGGCGCCGGCGCCGTCGGCTGGATCTCGATGAACAGCATGGCCAACATGGTGAGCGAGACGCTCGCCGACGCCCAGCAGGATGCAAAGCAGGCGTCGGACTTCTCCAACGTCGTCACCCAGGAAATCCAGGCCGCGAACACTTACCTGAGCGACCAGGATGCCAAGTCCGACGCCGATTTCCGCCGACTCGGCTGGGAAGCGCACCGGCTGCAAAGGAACTTCAGCGCGCGACAGGATGTGCTCGCCGATCAAATCGTTCGCACAGTAGCAATCGACACGACGCTCGCACGCGTCGAGGCAGCGTTCGCGCTGTCGCACAGATTGACGGACCTCGGCAGGCTCGACGAGGCCCACGCCGAAGCACAGAAGGCCCGCAAGATGGTGCCGGGACTGCTCGAGCAGCTCACCTCGCTCGAACACTCCCGCGCGAAGCAGCTGTCGACGATGTCGGCGGACCTCCGCGCCCAGGCGACCGCGCGGTCGCGGATCCTCGTCACGGTCATCGTCATCGCGACACTGCTGGCGATGATGATCGTGATCCGGACCGGACGCGCCGTTGGTCGTCCGTTGCGGCTGCTGGTGCGGCACGCCATCCAGCTCAGTCACGGAGACTTGCAACAGCGCACTGAAGGCGAGATGCCCGGTGAGTTCCGTACGCTCGCCGACGCAATGAATCACGCGACGATAGCACTTTCGCGGATTGCCGCCGGCGCCGCGAAAACCGCTGACGAAGTCGCGCAATCGGCTTCGGATCTGGCATCGGCGTCGAAGCAGATCTCGGCGTCAGCGGGCGAAGTCGCGGACGCAGTAGAGGAAGTTTCGCACGGCGCGGAATCACAGGTTGCCCAGCTGCGTCAGGTCAACGAAGCGCTCGACGGAATTCGTACCCGCGGCGACAACCTCGTCGGAGGCGCGCAGGAAGTTCACGGACTCGCGAGCGCGATCGAGGCCGAGGCCGAGGCAAAGCGCATCGAGATCGACCGCGCGCTCAAGATTCTTTTCGACGTAAGGACCATCGTCGAGCAGGCCGCGGCGCAGGTTCGGGAGCTCAATACGAGCACCAGCGAGATCAACAAGTTCGTCGTCTCGGTGGGCCGCATCGCCGAGCAGACCAACCTTCTGTCGCTCAACGCGGCGATCGAAGCAGCGCGCGCCGGTGAGGCGGGTCGCGGCTTCGGCGTCGTCGCCGGTGAAGTGAGAAAGCTGGCCGATCAGACCCAGGCTGCGGCCGACGACGTCGTGAAGATGACCGAAGGCGTGACGACGCGCGTAACCGCGACATCCAAGGCGATGGAAGAGGGCGTGACGCAGGTCGGTGAGATCGAGCGCGTCAGTCGCGAGCTGGATAGTGCGCTGTCGACGATTCTCGCCGCGGCCGAACGCACCAGAGCGGCCGCCGCCACGGTGACAACTGCGGCGACCGAAAATGCTCGCGCGGTCGATTCAGCCGCCGCGAACCTCGGACTGGTTGCTCGTACGGCGGAGAGCCACGCGACGGCTGCGATGCAGGTCAGCGCTTCGACCGAAGAGCAGAGCGCCGCCTGCGAGCAAATGAGCATGGCGTCGACGCAGCTGTTCCACGGCAGCCACGCGCTCAAGGATCTCGTGGGCGAGCTCAAGACCGACGGTCTCACCGGCACAACCGAGATGCAGGTCCCGCCGGCCAGTGCGCAGGCCGCGCCTCCCGCCGCTCCAGCCGCTCCGCCGGGTCCGCGGCTCACTCCGCCGAATCCGCAGCCACCAATGAAAAAGGTCGCGTAAGCGACCTTTTTCAGTTTCCAGCGGGCGCGCTTTCAGACCTCGACGCGGTCGGTCGGCGAGGAGCGGGCGGGCGTCGCGTGTAAGGTTTCGGTTCTGAGATCACCCGACTCCGGGAAGGAGGAGGGACGGACCGGCCGCCGCGATCTCGACAAACAATGCTACTGGACACAAGCGCCGTGCGGATCTGGCTTCGGCTTATCCACTACGACGCGGTGATCGAGGTTGCCGACGTTTAACGCGACGTCGTGCACCAGCTGCGCGACTTTCCGCATGTGCTCGTAGTCGATGTACTGCGGCTCGTCGGTCAGCTGGTGGTAGTCCATGTGCAATCCCGTCGTGAAGAACGTGATCGGGATGCCATACCGCGCGTACTCGTAGTGATCGCTACGGCAGTAGATGCGCTCCGGATGCCCGTTCGCATCGAAGGTGTAGTCGAAGCTCATTGGCGTGGGCTCGGTCTTGTTCACCGCTTCGACGATGTCGCCGAGCTCCGTCGAAAGGCGCCGCGATCCAACCAGCTGCAGGTAGGTCGGCCCGCCGCCAACGAAATCGAATGCCCCACCGCGGCCGATCATGTCCATGTTCAGCTGCGCAACAATCGAATCGCGCGGCACCGTCGGATTGTCGGTGAAGTAGCGTGACCCCAGCAGACCCGCCTCTTCACCCGTGTGCCAGACAAAGAGCAGCGAGCGGCGCGGACGCGTCGCCGATTTCGCGAACGACTCTGCGATCTCCAGCACGCCGACCGAGCCCGACCCGTCGTCGTCGGCGCCGTTGTAGATCGAATCCATCCGCGGCGGACGAATGCGACGCAGACTGTCGACGTTGACGTGAATGGAGGCGCGCTCCGCCGGCGTCAGACCACCACCTGGCGTTCCCGGCGTTTCGTGGGTACGGGCTTCGACGATCCGATTCGCCATGATGTTGTACGTGCGCAGCGAATCGTGATCGAGTGGGCCGGCGAACCTGATGCCCAGATGGTCGTTGTGGGCGCCGAGCGCGACGTACTCGCCACGCAGGGTGGGGTCGCTGCCTGGAATGATGCCGATGACGTTTCTTGCCGGCGCGGGCGAGCGGGTGAAGGCGATCGACGAAAATCTCAGCCAGCCGCCGGGGGTGCCGGTTTTCATCGACACGGTGTCACCGCGGAGCAGTCGCGACGCGACCGCGGGCGACACGACGAAGTTTACCCGGGCCGGCGTGGTGTCGCTCGACATGGTGACTGTGTACGGCCGAACGACGCGTGGATCGTTGACCGTAATGATCGCGCCCGCCGCCTCATAACGGCGGATGATTTGACCGGGATTGCGCCGCAGCGGCGTGCGAATTGAGAGCAGCAGCGCCTTGCCCGCGACCTGGTCGGGAGAAATGAGTGTCGTGGTGTCCGACAAATCACCGCCGTAGATCACCTGCAGGCTGTCGACAGGGATCGCGCGGCCCGAAGCCGGGAAACTGGTGATGAAGTCCGTACCGAGCGTGAGAGGTGCGCCGTCGATGAAGACCTGCGCGCCGGGCGACAAAGATACCCTGAACGCGGGAACGTCCTGGAAGTAGCTGCCGTTCAATCCGCCGGGCTGGACCCCCATCCGCGCCAGCTCGCTCGCGATGTAGGCGGTGCCCTTGTAGTTCCCTTCAGTGCCGAACTGCCGGCCGAGCATCGAGTCGGCGGCGAAAATGTACAAGCGCGTGCTGAGGTCCTGCGCTGAGATCGCGGCGCTCGCGCCTCCCGCCGGCGCCGTCTGCAGGGCCGTGGTACACGCCATCGTTAACGACGCAATGCAAGCTACGAGCATCCTCGAGATCTTCACATCTTCTCCTTGTTGTTCGATTCCATCGCGGGCGCGGTCTTCGCCGCGCCGCGGCCAGCCCGCTGAATCTGGAGCGCGCAGCCGCGCCGGGCAAACCACTGCGATAGCTTTCACACGGCTGACTCGTTCACGAACCGCCCATTATGGTGAATCCCCCGAGCTCCACATCCTCGAGCAATCCTGCATCGTCGCATAGCGGTGATGGCGCGGTGGTGCTCCTGAGCGGCGGCCTCGACTCGACCACCGTTCTGGCGGTCGCCAGGAGCGAAGGCCTCGACATTCATGCGGTCAGCTTCCGCTATGGGCAGCGTCATGCCATCGAGATCGCCGCCGCGCAGCGGATCGCGCGGAAGATGGGAGTTCGGGATCACCGCATCATCGATATCGACCTCGCGCAGTTCGGAGGCTCCGCGCTCACCGCAGACATCGCCGTGCCCAAGGATCGCGATCTGTGGGCGGTATCGCCCGCGTCGCACGAGATCCCGATCACCTACGTCCCGGCGCGCAACACGATCTTTCTCTCCTACGCCCTCGCGCTCGCCGAAGTCACCGGCTCGACGAGCATCTTCATCGGCGTCAACGCGCTCGACTACAGTGGCTACCCCGACTGCCGCCCGGAGTACATCAAGGCGTTCGAAACGATGGCGAACCTGGCGACCCGCGCCGGCGTCGAAGGAAACACGCGAGTCTCGATTCGCACGCCGCTCATCTCCCTCACCAAAGCCGCGATCATCACCCTCGGCACATCCCTTGGCGTCGATTACTCCGACACCACCAGCTGCTACGACCCAGCGCCCGATGGCGAGGCCTGCGGCCGCTGCGATGCGTGTCAGCTGCGGCTGAAGGGTTTTCGGGAGGCCGGCCTCACCGATCCCATCGCCTACGCGCGCGACGCGCGTTCGCTCGCAGGCAGGGGCGCGCGATGACTTATACCGTGAAAGAGATTTTCTATACGCTGCAGGGCGAGGGCGCGCAGACGGGTCGCGCGGCGGTGTTCTGCCGCTTCTCGGGATGCAATCTCTGGTCTGGCCGCGAGGAGGATCGCTCGCGGGCAGTGTGCAAGTTCTGCGACACCGATTTTGTCGGAACGGGTCCAGACGGGGGCCGCTTCAAATCAGCAGGAGAGCTTGCGGCCGCGGTCGATCGATGCTGGGCTGGCGGCGTCGCCCGTACAGACTCTGGCGAGGGGGCCGACGGTCAAGCCGAAATCTCCGACCGCGACGCCCGAAAATACGTGGTCTGTACGGGCGGCGAGCCCCTCCTCCAGCTCGATGAAAACCTGATCGCCGGACTCCACGAGCACGGCTTCGAGGTCGCCGTCGAAACCAACGGCACCCGCCCCGCCCCACGCTCGCTCGACTGGATCTGCGTCAGCCCCAAGGCCGGCGCACCGCTCGTCCAGACAAGCGGTAACGAGCTCAAGCTGGTCTACCCGCAGACCGACGCTCCGCCCGAAAAGTTCGCGCACCTCGACTTCCAGCATTTCTTTCTGCAACCGATGGACGGCCCCGATGTCTCCGCCAACACGGAGCTCGCCATCGACTACTGCATGCGACACCCGCGCTGGCGCCTCAGCATCCAGACCCACAAGCTGGTTGGAATTCGCTGACCCATCGCGACGTCGCGGCCCGCCGCGCTAAGTCCTGAGCGCCGGCCCCAACGCGCTCTTGCGCTGACTGCGCGGCGTCCGCGCCTTCAACTCGGCGTCGAACGCGTCGAGATACTTGATGCCCGAGCCGGTGTTGAACAGCACCACCCGCTCACCGAGCTTGATTTTCCCCCGGTCGATCAGCTTGCGCAGCGCGGGCAGGCACGCGCCCCCCTCCGGCGCGGCAAAAATTCCTTCGCGGCGCGCGATCTCGCGCGCACCCGCGATCAGCTCCTCGTCGGTCACCGCGATCGCGGCGCCGTTGGATTCGCGTATCGCATCGAGAATCAGAAAATCACCGATCGCCTTCGGCACCCTAAGGCCGGATGCGGTGGTCGCGGCATTCTCGAACTCCGCGGCGTGGCGCTCTCCCTTCTCGAACGCGCGCACGATCGGCGCGCACCCAGTGGCTTGCACCGAGATCATGCGCGGCCGCTTGTCGTCGATCCACCCGAGCTCCTGCATCTCGTCGAACGCCTTCCACATCCCGACGAGTCCGGTGCCGCCGCCGGTCGGGTAGATGATGACGTCAGGCAACGTCCATGATCCCTGCTCCGCCAACTCGTAGCCGAGGGTTTTCTTGCCCTCGACGCGATACGGCTCCTTGAGCGTCGAGACGTCGAACCAGCCCTCTGCTTCCTTTCTGCGCGCGACTTCGGCGCCGCAGTCGGTAATCAGGCCGTCGATGAGCGTCACATTCGCGCCGGCGACTTCGCACTCGATAATGTTGGCGCGGGGCGTGTCGCGCGGCATGAAGAGGTACGCTTCGATTCCCGCCAGCGCGCAGTACGCCGCAAGCGCGCCGGCAGCGTTCCCCGCGGAAGGCGCGGCCAGCTTCTTTAGACCGAGTTCCCTCGCCATCGATACCGCGACCGCCATTCCGCGCGCCTTGAAGCTCTGCGTCGGATTGACCGATTCGTCCTTGATGTAGAGCTCGCCCATACCGAGGGTTTCACCCAGATGCTTCGCATGGTGGAGCGGTGTCCAGCCTTCTCCGAGCGTCACGATGTTGTCCTCGCGTCGCACCGGCAGAACTTCCCGGTAGCGCCACAAATCGGCCCGCCGCGCGTATAGCGCCTGCCGAGTCAGGAATTTCGAGATGCGTTTGAGGTCGTACCGCACGAAGATCGGCTTGCCGCACTCGGTGCAGACGTTGTGAACGCGTCTTGCCTCGTATTCGCGGTGACAGGATGAGCACTCGAGATTCTTGACGTGCATTCGTCGATGCTGACTCGTGGAGTTGGGCGAGTCGGCCGCTCGCCTTACCTTTAGGAAATTACATGCCCGGTGCCAATTTGCGGACGAGATTGTGAGAAGAGTTGAAGTCGAACTGTCGGTCGCTGCGTGGAGCACGCCACTCTCGTGACCGCCTTCAGCGAGCTAAGTGAAGCCGGCCGCTCGCTCGGCGGCCGGCTCTTCTACTTCGCTCGTCTCGTCGCCGCGCTTCTCGCCGCGACGCTGATTCCGATTCTGATCGATCGCCGGCTGCGCCGCTAGATGTACGTCGGCCACGTCGGCGCCGCGCTGGCAGGAAAGCGCGCGCGTCAGAGCATCGGTCTGGCGGTGCTCCTCATCGCCACCTACACCCCGGACTGGGTCGATACCGGACTCTGCCTCGCCGGCACATACAATCCCGACGGCGTGCTTTCGCACTCTATCCCATCGGTGCTGCTGTTCGCCCTGGTGGGCTTTGCCGGGTATGCAATCATCGCTCGCGACTGGCGGGGCGGCCTCGTCGTCGGAGCGGTGATCCTCTCACACATGTTCCTCGACTGGATCACCGGCTACAAGCCGACGTGGCCGGGCGGGACGATGATCGGGCTGCGCGTGTACACGCATCCCATCGCCGATTTCATCGTCGAAGCGCTCGTGATTTTCGGCGGCGCGCTGCTCTACGCGAAGACGCTGCCGCATCGACGGCGCCCGTGGGCCGATCTGGCGATCATGGCCGGCGCACTGATCGCGCTCCAGCTGTCGATCGACGTCGCGCACATGTTGATGCAGACGTTGCCCAAGTGCTGACGCCGGATCTCCGCGAGATCGCGCGGAAGGTCATGATCGACGATGGGTTCGATCCGGATTTCTCCGCCGCGGCGCGCGCCGAGCTGCGCGACTTGGGCAAGCACCGCGACGACGGCGAGCCGCTTCGCGATCTGCGGGCGCTGCCGTGGTCGTCGATCGATAACGACGACACCCGCGACCTCGATCAGGTGGAATACGCCGAGCGGCTCGAGAACGGTGACTACAGGCTTCTGATCGGTGTCGCCGATGTCGATGCGGAGGTGCCAAAGGGTTCGGCGATCGACGCCCACGCCGCCGCGCAGACAACCACGGTGTACACCGGCGCGGTCATCTTTCCGATGCTGCCCACAGAGTTGTCGGCCGGAGCGACATCGCTGTTCGAGGGCGTCGAGAGAAAGGCGATCGTCGTCGAGATGTCGGTCGCAGGTGACGGCGCGTTGCGATCATGGGACGTGTACCGTGCGCGCGTTGTCAACCGCGCTCAACTCGCCTACTCCAGCGTTGGCGCGTGGGTCGATTCGCACACGCCCGCTCCGGCGGGCGTCGCAAAGGTGCCGGGCCTGGACAAGCAGATTCAGCTTCAGGTCGAGATCGCGGCGGCACTGCGCAAGACGAGGATCGAGAAGGGCGCGCTCGAGTTCGATCGCATCGAGGCGCGCGCCGTCGCCGACAAAGGCACGGTGACCGCGATCGCCAGGACGGAAAAGAACACCGCGACCGACATGATCGAGGATTTCATGATCGCTGCCAACGAGTCGGTGGCGGCGTTTCTCGAATCCCATCATGTGTCGGGGATCAGGCGCATCGTGCGCAATCCGGAGCGCTGGGATCGCATCGTCGATCTCGCCAGAGAGTTCGCCGTGCATTTACCTGCGCAGCCCGATCCGCTGGCCCTGCAGATTTTTCTGGACCAGCGGAAGGCCGCTGATCCCGAGCACTTTCCCGACCTGTCGCTGGCGGTGGTGAAGCTGCTCGGCCCCGGTGAATACATTCTGGATCAGCCGGGCGTCGAGGAGCCCGGCCATTTCGGCCTCGCCGTCGAGGACTACACTCACTCGACCGCCCCCAATCGCCGTTACGCCGATCTCGTCACCCAGCGGATCGTCAAAGCGGTGCTCGCGGGAAAGCCGGCGCCCTACACCGACGACGAGCTGTCCGCGATCGCGCAGAACTGTACGGTCAAGGAAGACGCCGCGCGCAAAGTGGAGCGCACCGTGCGCAAGATCGCAGCGGCGATTCTTTTCAGCCATCGCATCGGCGAGCGGTTCAAGGCAATAGTGACCGGCAACAAACCGAGCGGCACCTACGTGCGCGTGGTAGATCCGCCCGTCGAGGGAAGACTGATGCGCGGCGAGAAAGGCGTCGATGTCGGGGACGAGATAGAGGTCGAGCTTCTCTCGACAAATCCGAAGCGTGGCTTCATAGATTTCGGCAGAGTTGGATCGACGCCAACCCCTAACCCGCCCGGCAAACGATGAGCGACAATGTTCCGACGCGAGCAGAGACTCTCGCGCTGATGCACGAGTACACGGCGAGCGAGTCGCTGCGCAAGCACATGCTCGCCGTCGAAGCAGCGATGAGGGCCTACGCAAAGAAGCTCGGCGAGGATGAGGAACGCTGGGGAACGACGGGCTTGATCCACGACTTCGATTACGAGCGATTTCCGAACAGCGCGCACTCACCAACTGAGGAGCACCCCTCGAAGGGTGTGCGCATTCTTCGCGGCAAGGGATATCCCGAGGATGTTCTTACCGCGATCCTCGGCCACGCCCAGTACACCAACACGCCGCGGGAGAGCAGGATGGCGAAGGCCCTGTTCGCGGTCGACGAGCTCACCGGTCTGATAACCGCCACCGCCCTGGTGCGACCCAGCAAGAGCGTCCACGAAGTCGACGCCCGCTCCGTCCGCAAGAAAATGAAAGACAAAGCCTTCGCCCGCGGCGTCAACCGCGACGATGTGATAAACGGCGCAAACGAACTGGGCGTCGACCTCGACGAGCACATCGCCTTCGTGATAACCGCGATGCAGGCCTGCGCCTCCGACCTCGGCCTCTCTGGCACCTAGGCTCACATCCGGGCAGTCAGGACGGTAACTGCAACATTAGCTGCAACATAAAAACTACCGGCGGGCTCAAAGCCATGCCCACGCGCGAGACGTGATCGTCAAACGCGCGCGATCAAATCAGGATTGCCATGCCTGGATGCTGGTGGAGTGGAGCCGCCAGGGTCCTCTGCAGGAGGCCCGATTTCGCGACAAGGAGACGCGCGACCGAGCGGAGCGAGGGTGCGTTGTTAGCGGCTCCGCCCGAGCGAAATCCGTCGACGAAGAGGACCCTGGCGGCTCCCCGACTCGCGAGATCCACGAAAGGCAGAAGCAGTCCTCACTCCATTGCGAATTCGCGATTGAAGATCACGTCGAACGCGAAGCTCTTGGGTCGCGATTTCTGCTCCATCACGTCCGCAATCCTGACCAGTCGCGCCGGAATCCCCATGATCTTCTCCTGCGCCTTCCTCCCCAGGTCGTTCAACCCCTCCAGCGATTCGATCGACCAGTACTTGATCAATTCCTCGACGATCTTCAGGTACTCGCGCGGTCCGTAAATCCCGGCTCTCCGCACCACGTCCGCCAGCTCGCGAAAGTGCGGCATGTTGACGCCCGGCATGTCGATCGCCGGCATCAGCTTCGCCGCGGCGATCAGCGCCTGGTTGGGATCGCGCTCGATCACTTCCTTGAACACCGACCGATAGAAAGTGTAGTGACGCGCTTCCTCCTTCGCGACGTTCTGCAGCACCGTTCCGATCGTCGGCTCGTACTG
>DATFGW010000091.1:0-2511 GCA_035249045.1 Gemmatimonadaceae bacterium
CTATTCGAGCGCGTACCCGAGCGCGATCCTGTCCTACAATTTCACCGACATGCGCCAGCTGAAGCTGAGCTACTCGCGCCGGGTCAGTCGTCCGAATCCATGGCAGCTTAGCCCGATCGTGGATCGGAGCGATGCGCGCCACGAGTTTCACGGCAATCCGTCGCTGCGTCCGGAATACACCGATGCATTCGAGCTCGCGTTCCAGGACGCGCATCCGTGGGGATCGCTGCAGCTCAATCCGTACCTGCGCAGCACAAGGCACGCGGTGCGCTATATCCAGACGATCGATACCGCCGGTATCTCGGTTTCCACCTTTGATAACGTGGCGAGCACGCTGACAACCGGTGCAGATCTCAACATGACCTACCGACACTCGGCGCTCACTTTCTTTGGCGGAGGGAGCTTCTATCACTACAGCAGTGACGCGTCCAACCTTGCCGGCAATCTTTCCACCAATGCCTTCGTCTGGAACATCCGCGCGAACGCGACGCTGAAGTTCTCGCCGGTGACGGATCTTCAGGCCTTCGCCAATTATCGCGCGCCTTCTGCAACCGAGGGTGGGTCACAGAGCGCTTTCGTCTTCATGAACTTTGCACTTCGCCGCAAGCTTTGGGGCGACAAGGGCAGCGTCACGCTTCGGGTCGCGGATCCCTTCAACCTGATGACGTGGGGCTATCGAACGGCGGACGGACGAGTAATCGAGTCGAGCGAGCAGCACTTCGGGCAGCGCGGGTTATTCGTGACGCTTTCGCGAACCTTCGGTCAGCAGCTCAAGCTCCGGCCACAGCAGCAGGAAGGCGACTCCCAGGGACCGCCGCAACCAGGACCGCCGTGATCCCAATGCGGGTGCTACTGCAGTGTGTCGCCGTCATGTTGTGCATCGGTACGTTGAAGGCGCAGCAGGTGGCGGACGTGCAACCGCCATCGGATACAACGCTTCGAAACGAGCTGCTCCGGATGGGAGAACAGGATCAGACCGGCCGCGAAGACCTGATGGCTGCTGTCGCGCGCAAGGACACGGCGACGCTGTTCCGGTTCATGCGCGCCGACAGCTCATACCCGGCGGCTACAGCAGATCGTCGCCAGATACGGCTGGCCGACCTCCGCGCTCGTCGGTCGTAAGGCTGTAAATGCAGCGTGGTTGATTCTGCAGCACAGTCCCGACAATGCATGGCAGGAGAAGATGCTGCCGGCGCTACAGCGCGCGGCCGCTGGGGGCGACTTCTCGCAGACCGAGCTCGCAATGTTTACCGACAGGCTGCTGGTGCATCAGGGCAAGCCGCAGCACTACGGCAATTCATTCTCGATGAAAGACGGCCAGCTGGTGCCCGATCCGATCGACGACCTGACCGGGCTCGACGCGCGCCGAGCGGCGATAGGCTTGCCTCCTATGGCCGAATACGCGCGCGAGCTCGGCGACGCGTACCACCTGCCGGTGGTCTGGCCGCCGAAGTAGCTACGACCGATCACGCGGCGCCGGATCCTCCCAGCACCGCGCGATCTGGTTGTGTCGTCAATCAGAACCGGGCATTCAATCCGACCCCGACTCTGCCATCCGCACCAACCACGTCCAGGCGCGGCGACCATTTGAGGGCCGCGGCCCCCGCCACTGACTTTGCTTCACGCGGGTGATATGTAGCTTCGTGATTGACAAACATCGCGTAAAGCGCCGACACCGCCGCTATTGATCCGACCGTAAGGTCCGCCTGCGCCATTCTCTTGTTGCCGCCGCGGTCGCGGAGATGCTCGCCGCCGGCGACGATCGTCGCGGTAGCGGCAAGCATGCCGATCGCGCGACTCGCCTCACTCGGGGCAAACAGATTCAGCGCAGCGGTGCCCATCGAGACGCTGCCCAAACCCATCGAGAGAATGGCGTAAGGCCTATCGACGCGCTCTCTGTGGTCCGAGATGACGGGCGGAGGACCGTACGTCGGCTGGATGCGCGCTGCTTCGGCAACGGTCAGTCCCCACTCGTCGAGCCACGCGATGAGTGTCGGATCGTCGGCCAGCTCGGAGATGTACGCGTTGTTGCGGGTGTTCGCGACCTTGTCGACGATGTCTCCGCGCCCGGACCGATCGATCAGATAAGCCATCGCGCACAATGTGCCGTGCGAATCGCGGAAGAACGGAACCATGCGATCGGCAAACCGATCATTCTCCGGGAACACGCCGACGTCGCGATATTCCCTCAGCCAGGAGACGAGCCGCGCGCGGTTCGCCCTTTGAGAAGCGCTGAGTCGGGAGATGTCAGCGTTGCGGAGCTCGCGATCGACCGAGTCGAAGTGCCCGCGCAATCGCACTGCCTCGGCCTCGAGGAATCGCGCGCGAGGAGTTTCCGGTGCGTTGTGATGCGCGGATGCTGCCGTGACCGACAGCGCGATCGCCGAACCTGCGAGAACGACAACGAGTTTCTTCATGTTCCCTCCTGGTGGCATGCGGGGAGCGGAATGCTCCTCTGCTTACCATCATGCCACCGCGAGGGACATGCCGACAGGTTGTGACTGCGGGGGA